>JAGNNG010000496.1 GCA_017990795.1 Deltaproteobacteria bacterium | reverse complement strand
GCTGCCCTGCTTCGACCAGCTTGCTGTACAGCGAGCGTCGCCTGATCCCAAGCAGTTCGGCGGTCAAGCTGCGGTTTCCGTCGTTAATAGCCAGCAGCTGCGTAACCACCGCCTGCAGCGTCTCCGACAGAGGGCTGGCAAATGGCAGCTCATAACGAGCCACTTTGGGCGGCGTCGGCTGATACGGCAGCGGCAGATCCTGCGCCTGCACCGTCACGCCATCGCTACGCAGCCAGGCTTGCTGCAAGACCCGACGCAGCTCGGCCAGGTTGCCCGGCCAGGTGTGCCGCCCAAGCAGTCGCAGCGCCTCAGGAGTCAGCGTTGGCAGCGCAGGTAAAATGCCGCTCGTGGTAGCAGCCAGCACACCGGGCGTCTCGACGGTCAGTAGCTGTGCCAACAAAGCAGGAACCAGCAGCGACAAGTCCGAGATGCGCTCGCGCAGCGGGGGCAACAGCAGCGTGGTGGCGGCCAGCGCACGGTACAGCTCGGGGTGCAGTCGCTCCTCCCGCAGCAGCGACTCCGGAGGGTGCTCGGTCGCAACGATGACGCGCGCGGAAGAGGTACGCATAAAGCTCCCCCGCAGCGGCGTCCACGCCCCGCGCTCGATCAGCGACAACAAGCCAAGCTGCGCACGCATCGGCAAGCCCGCCACCTCACGGATGTACAGCGTCCCAGAACCCGCACGCTCAATCAGGCTAGGCGGCAAGCTGCAGGTGACTTGCGGGGGCGAGTCAGCGTCACCCAAGACTCCATCCGCCGACGCCGCCGTCATCGCCACCTGCCCACCCAGGAGCTGACGCGTCAGCTCCCGCGGCGACAGCTCGCTCGGGTCCACGACCAAAAACGGAGCGCCCGCTGGCGCCGAGCCTTCGTGCAGCAGCCGCGCCAGCGTTGCCTTCCCGGTCGCAGCCTCGCCTGAAAGCAGCACGCCACAGCGCAGCCGCAGCACTCGCCAAGCTGCTTGCAGCGCCTGCACCATCTGAGGCGTCCGCGACTGCAGGCCACCCAGGGTAAAGACCTCTGGCATCACCGTCTGCAGCTGACTGGACAAGTACAGCGAGGCCTTGCCGCGAACCTGCGCGCACAGCGCCAGCACCCGCTCGTGTTTCAGAGGCCGCGTCAGATAGTCCAGCGCCCCCAGCTTTAGCGACCGCACCGCCAGCTGCACCGACGGACGCTTCGCCACCATGACAAACGCCGTCTGCGGGGCCAGCGACAGCAGCGCCTGCTGCAGCGACACTGCCGTCAGCCCCGGCTGCTGCTGGCCGCACAAGACCAAGTGAAAGCAGCGGGTCCGCAGCTGACTGTGCAGCGCCTCTTCCACGCTAAGGGCAAAAGCCAGCACATCGCCGGTGGCAGCCAAGATGCTGTGCAGGGTCTTGTGCAGCTGCGGGTCAGGGTCCACCAGCAAGATCCGCAGCGCCGCAGCAGTTTCATGATTAACGCATAGAGACTGATTCCGCATTTCACCTACCTACATTTAAAGCAACATTAATCAGAAGCCTTCAATAAAATAATCCAATACACTTAGTTTATATTGATTGATAAAATCAGCAATTTGGGAACTGAGCGCCACAGTGGCGCTGGTACGGGCGCGGATAGTCTTGCGCAGGGCTCTGACTACGAGCGCTCAGCAAGACCTACATGGAAGGGAAGCAGCGCAGCCACTTGCTGACGTGATGTTCATCACGCTGACCACTGCGTGGTGGCGTCGAGGCCCAGTGTTGAAACGCGCTGGGGCTTGATCCGGCGGTGACAGTTACCGATGATGTAACGGTGAAACGACTCGTGGGACAGCGATCTGGCGACCGGCCTAGCGAGGAGAGTACGTCCTCGGATGGCACCTCAGCCACCGCTTCAATTCTGGGCAAAGACGGCGACTTAGGGCCCAGAAGAGCAGCCCGCGCAGGCGCGCAGGATGACACCGACGAGGAGCAGAACAGCGACGACGGGGCCGAAGACTCTACGGAGCAAGCCCCGGTCAATCGTCGCGCAGCACCACGCGGAGCCGGCAATCAGCGCGACCCCGCCCCTGGTCTAGTGCCCAAGTCGCTGGGCGAAGGCGTGGGCACCGACGCCGACCCACGGCTGGGGCAGAAGTACGGCAAGTATCAGATCAAGCGGCTCATCGGCTTTGGCGGCATGGCCACCGTCTATGAAGCCGAGGACACGCTGCTAAACCGCAAGGTCGCGGTGAAGTTTCTGCCCGACGCACGCAAGCAGCAAAAAACCGCCGTCGAGCGCTTCGTCACCGAGGCCCAGGTCGCCGGTCGCCTGAACCACCCCAACATCATCGCGATCTTCGACATCGGCTACGAGAACGAGACCTACTACATCGCGATGGAGCTTTTAAACCCCGGCAGCGCGGGCAGCTACATCAAGAAGCGGGGCCGCCTGCACTGGTACGAGGCGTCGACGATTGTGCTGCAGTGCTGCTCGGCGCTGACGGCGGCGCATCAGACGGGGCTCGTGCATCGCGATATCAAGCCGGACAACATCCTGTGCTCGCCGGCGGGGTCCACCAAGCTGGCCGACTTTGGCCTGGTCAAAGAGCTGCACGTGGAAGGCGCGGGCCTTACGCAGTCCGGTGTCGTCGTCGGCACGCAGCAAGTACTTTCCTCTTCTCGACGAGAAATGCTGAAATTATCAGGGCTGTGC
>JAGNNG010000495.1 GCA_017990795.1 Deltaproteobacteria bacterium | reverse complement strand
GGTACCGTGCTGATGCCGGGGCTTGGCAGCAAGCAGCCGGGGCAGGGCGGCGACGGTCAGGGCCAAGGTCAGCCCGGCGGCGACGGGGCGGGCAAGCAGCACGACCCGAACATGCTCGGCAAAGCGACGGAGCTTAACGGCAAGCGCAAGCTCACCAAGATCACCGGTAAAGAGGGCGCGGGGCCCACGCGCTCTGAGACGATCCTGGGCGCGGCAGAGAAAGGCTTTGCCACCACCGCCTACAAGCGGGTCTACGGCGACTACAGCGCAGTCAGCGAGCAGGTGATGTCCAAAGAGCGGGTGCCTCCCGGCTACCGCTTTTACGTCAAGCGCTACTTTCAGATGATCAAGCCTCGTGAGTGACGGACTGATAGGCTGACAACGCAGCAATTTTTCAGCGAAATTCGACGAATTTGGACGGTTTTGGGCGAATTTGGGCAGTTTTCGAACACCTGCCCGGCGCACTCCTAAGACCGGAACGGAGACGGACACGGCATGTCGGAGACGACCAAGCAGCAAGGAGCGCAGCAGCCGACGGACGCACCGCTAGGAAGCGCGGAGCTGCTGCAGAAGATCGATGGCTTTAAGGCCGATGTACGCCGGCTGCGCGATGAAGTCGGCCAAGTCATCGTCGGCCACGAAGAGATCGTGCAGGGCGTGGTGGTGGCGCTGCTCTCGGGGGGGCAGGTGCTGCTGGAAGGCGTGCCGGGGCTTGGCAAGACGATGCTGGTGCGCACGCTGGCCGAGGCCATCGACCTGACCTTTTCGCGGGTGCAGTTTACGCCTGACCTCATGCCCGCGGATATCTTGGGCACCAATATGCTGGTCGAGGACGATCGTGGCGGGCGACGGTTTGAGTTTCAGCGCGGGCCGATCTTTGCGCACATCGTGCTGGCGGACGAGATCAACCGCTCGACGCCCAAGACGCAGTCGGCGCTGCTGGAAGCGATGCAAGAGCAGACGGTGACGGTGGCCAAGCATACCTATCCGTTGCCGCAGCCGTTTTTCGTTTTAGCGACGCAGAACCCGCTGGAGATGGAAGGCACGTATCCGCTGCCCGAAGCGCAGCTGGACCGCTTTTTCTTTAAGCTGCGCGTGGACTTTCCGTCGCGGGCGGCGCTGCACTCGATCCTGGACCGTACGACCTCGCAGAAGAATGTGCGGGCCAAGAAGGTGCTGGGTGGACCGCGTCTTTTGGAGCTGCGTGAGCTGGTGCGGCAGGTGCCGGTGGCGCGCTCGGTGCAGGACTTTGCCATTCGCGTGCTGCAGGCGACGCACCCCGGACCCGAGGCGGAGCAGGCTCGGCGCGGCAAGGATTCAGGCAAAGAGAAAGACCCGGTGCGACGGTTTGTTCGCTACGGCGCCTCGCCGCGTGGCGCGCAGGCGCTGCTTCTTGGGGCCAAGGTGCTGGCGCTGCTGGATGGTCGCTTTTCGGCGTCGGCAGCGGATGTGCGGGCCGTGGCCAAGCCGGCGCTGCGTCATCGCCTGATCCTCAACTTTGAAGGCCAGGCCGAGGGCGTGTCGGCAGACGACATCATCGACTCGATCTTGGCGCGTACGCCGGATGTGAGCGCTGACCTAGACAAGGCCGGGGCGCGCTAAAGCGGCGACGGGCAACCATGGATACTGAGGCGACCTCAAAAGACAGCGTCGGGACCGACTTCGACCAGGACTTCCTCAAGAAGCTGGAGTACCTGCACGTCGTGGCCAAGAAGGTCTTCGCTGGGCGCTCACGGGCCGAGCGGCGCTCGCGCTCGACGGGCGCTGGCATCGAGTTCGCAGATCATCGCGACTATGCCGCTGGCGACGACCTGCGCTACGTCGATTGGGCGGTCTATGGCCGCATGGATCGCCTGCTGCTGCGCCTGTTTGAGCAGGAAGAAGACCTGCACATCTACATCCTCATCGACGTAAGCGCCTCGATGCGGCTGGGCGGCAGTGGCCAAAAGTCGCTGCTTACCGTTGGTACGGACGGGCGCATTGCCAAGCTGGGCTACGCGGCGCAGGTGGCAGCGGCGCTGGCTTACGTGGGTCTTGCCAACCTCGATCGGGTGGCGGTGTATGCGTTCGCTGGCGAGCTTTTGGGCCAGCTACCCCCGGCGCGCGGCAAAGGTCGCATCTTCAAGGTCTTTGACTTCCTGTCTGGACTCTCGCCCGAGGGTGCGACGGATCTGAGTACGTCGCTGCGCCAGTTTGTGCAAAAGGCGAAGCGGCGCGGCGTGGCAATTGTCCTGTCCGATTTTTACGACGCTGCGGGCTATGAAGAGGGCTTAAACCTGCTGCGCTATCATCGCTTTGAACCGGCGGTGCTGCAGATCCTCGACCCGCGTGAGTCCAAGCCTTCGCTGCGCGGGGACCTGGACCTGGTCGACATGGAGACCGGCGAGCTGCGGCAGGTAACGCTGTCTGCGGCGCAGTGTCAGGCCTACGAGCGAGAGCATGCCGCCTACTGCGCGCAGCTGGAGAGCTTTTGCAAAGGCCGTGGCATCGGCTACATGCGCGCCGAGACCAGCCAGCCATTTGATGAGCTGGTGCTAAATGCGCTGTCGCGCGGCGGTTTTGTGCGATGAGCGGGCTGTTGCTTTTAGGGCTGCCGCTGTCGCAGCTGCTGACGGTGCTGGGCGCAGGGGCATCGCTGCTAACGGTGCTGTATCTGCT
>JAGNNG010000494.1 GCA_017990795.1 Deltaproteobacteria bacterium | reverse complement strand
TCATCCAGCATCCACATCAGGCGCTTTTTGGCGCGTGGATCAGGCAGCACCTGCAGCGCCGCCGCTGCATCACGACGCAGGGCAACCTCCCCCTCGCGCGAGAGCTGTAGCAGCGCACCCAGCGCCCGCATGTCTGCCAGCAGCGCCAGTCCGCGCGCGCCACGTAGCGCCGTCGAGGGCGTCCGACAAGCCATCGCGGTAAGTAGCGGCTGCAGATCCGTCTCCGTCAGCGTTCCAGTGCTGGCCGTCGTCCCCGCGCGTCCTTGCGCAAGCGCTGTCGTCAGCGCCTTCCGAGCCGCCGCGATCTCCTCTGCCGTAGGCTCTTGAAAAGCCTCTGCCGGAGCATCTACATCCAGGCCCGCCGCCGCGCGCTTTGCTGCTGCAGCCACCGCCCGCTTCCGCAGGACTTCACGGTGCGCAATCTCACGCGTGGTGCGCGCAAAGTCGGGGTCTTTGGTCTCTAGCAGCGCCGACAGCTGTGGCGACAGCAACACCGACAGCGCAAAAGCCAGCCAGCGCACCTCGGCGTCGGCATCATCTTGGGCTCCGGCCAGCAGCGGCGACAGCTCGGGCGAGCGCAAAAGCCCAGCAAAGGCACCGCGCACCAGCGACTCAGAGCGAATGTCGGCGGGGCCGCGCTCAAACGCCAGCCGCAGTGGCTCTGCCAAGCCCGCGGGATACAGCGCCACCGTGGCATCTAGCGCAACCGTCCGAACCTCACGCGACGAGTCGGTCAGCGCCCCGGTAATCAGCCCCGGCACCAGCGGCGAGCTGTCTTTGATCTTTAGCAGCGCCGCCACTGCCACCTGACGCAGATCTGGAAAGCGACAGCCAAGCGCCGCGCGCAGCGGTGACAGCGCGGTCGCACCCTCAATGCGTCGCAGTGCCGACAGCGCCGCTTTGCGCACCAGCGGCTGGGTGTCGTTTAGCGACTCTCGCAGCTTGGCGCGGGCGGGACGACGCAGGCGCGTGCCCAGCTCATTACAGATCTGCGCGCGCAGGGTCGGCTCTTTTTCGCGGTCGGCTGAGAGCTGACGAAGCAGCATCTCCAGCGCCTCGGGCTCCTCTAGCGCGGCGAGCGTCTTGTACGCGGCTTCACGCGCAGGCTTGGCCAGGTTTAGCGCCGCGGTCATGGCATCAAAGCCGTGCTCGTAGACCGTGGCTTTGTCGCCGGGCGAGCCGTCTAGCTCTAGCGGGTAGCGATAGACCGTGCGGCTGTCCCCTGCGGCCACAATTGCGCCCAAGCTGGTGCGAGCCAGCGTCGATCCGGGCGGCAAGAAACCCAGCGCGGGCAGCGCCTTGCTGCCACACTCTAGCGTCCGCGGCTTGCGTCGCTCGTCCAGGCGATAGACGCGCACTTTGCCATCCGCGCAGGCGGTGACAATGCGGTCTTGCACATCGGTGCCGTCGGTCTTGCTGACGGGCGTGGGCGGAAACAGCAGCGCCAGCACGGCGCCAGTCTTGTCTTCGGTGCTGCGCGTCTCACACTCAATCGCGCCGACCAGATACCACAGCCGCAGCGTGCCATCTTCGCCGCCTGAGCACAGCCGACCATCGCGCGGCGTAAAAGCCAGCGCCGTCACTGCGCCCTCATGGCCCGGCATATCGCGCTGCGGACTTGCGCCGCCGGGCGTGACCACCGAGACGATGCCGCTGTCGCCTGCCGCAGCTACAAACTCGCCACCGCTGCCTTCAGTGCTGACCGCCAAGCAGCGCAGCGGCTGCTTGGAGACCTGCCACTCTGTGATCAGCTTGGCATCGGTGGGGCTGGCCAGGCTATAGCGGCGCACGTAACCATCGACGCCCGCCGTGTAGACCGTCTGCGCATCCGCGACTGCGACCGCCGACACTGCGCCGCTGTGCGCAGGGAGCAGCCGCTGCAGCATGCCCGACTCACTGTCGTAGCCACGCAGCTTGCCGTCCGCGCAAGCGCACAAGATCTGGCTTCCAAAAAGCGCCACCCCTAAGACATGGGACGGCAGATCGATGGTCAGCTTGGTCTTATTGGCAACGTGGTCAAAGACCACGACTTGGCTGCTCTCGCCCTCGCGGACGCCGCCCAGGATCAGCAGCTTGGTGGTGCCGCAGAGCGCCCGCAGTTTCTCATAATGCCCGATGGTGGCCATTAGCTGTGCATGCCTCCCAAGTTGCCGCCTTTTACTGCTGCCGGACCGCTGCTGCTAGCGCTTGTTGTCAGCGCGGCAAGCTTCGGATGGGCTTTTTGTAGCTGCAGCACCGCTGCCAAACACGCCTGCCACTCTGTCCGCGCCAGCGAGCCGGTAAACTCGCTCAGCACCGGCAGCACCAGCTGCGCAAATGCTTCATCCTCAAGACCCAAGTCACGCACGATCTCGATCACCTGACGCTTGGCGACGCTGGCGGCGATGTGCCGACGCGGGCCGCCGTCTTCTTTGGGCTCCATGCTGCGACCCGGAGGCAGTCCAAACAGCAGCCGCCGTAAAAAGCCCTGCAGATCGGACAGCTCTACGGCGCGCCCTTCACCGGAACTGCCGCGCTCCGCCGCAATGCCGATTGGCGGCGCTTTGCCGCTGGGCTTCCAGCCTTCTGGCAGCTGGAGCGGGCGATGTTTTTCCCACAACAGGCGCACCGCAAACAGGCGCACTTCGCGATCCGGGCTCTCCATCAGCCAGCCCAGGCGCGTGC
>JAGNNG010000493.1 GCA_017990795.1 Deltaproteobacteria bacterium | reverse complement strand
GCCGGTCTCGGGGTGGATGGTCTCGGGCTGGCCGATGCGCTCGCAGAACTCGCCGTAGTCGCCGGTGCAGCGGTAGTTGGCGCGGCGGTTACAGCCCGTCGCCCGGTAGTAGTCGGGCTGGTTTTTGTCCGGACGCTCGATCTTGATCTGGTCCTTCGGGCAGCGGAACTCGCCCAGGAACCGCTCCATCACCGTGTTCGAGCGCAGAAAGCAGCCGCTCTGTGGCAGCAGGCCCAGGGGCAGCACACCCAGCATGATCGCGATAAACATTTGTGTCTTGGATGACATAACCAAATTCTACAGAAAACCCGAGTCCGGCGGCTAGACGTCGCACAAGCGACCCCGGACCCTCGTCGGACGCCGCGCCCTAGATCAGCTGCGCCGCGAAAGCCGCGTCCCCCACCCCAGCTAGCTGCGCCGCGCCAGACACTTTTGCTGCCAGAGCTTGTGGAACACCCCGCTTTAGCGGCATAACCCACCCACATGCCCGCCGCGCACGACCTCAACGATGCCCAGCTGCAAGCTGTGCAGCACCTCAGCGGACCGCTCCTGCTTTTGGCGGGCGCTGGCTCGGGCAAGACGCGGGTGATCACCTACCGCCTGGCCGAGCTGCTGTCGCGCGGCGTCGATCCCGACCGCATCTTGGCGGTGACGTTTACGAACAAAGCCGCCGGTGAGCTGCGCGAGCGCACCGAGCGCCTGTTTGCCTCGCTGGCCCCGCCCGAAAGCGATGACAGCGGCTTTGGCCGTAGCCGCAGTCGCGCGCCGCGCTGGATCGGCACCTTTCACTCGATCGGGGCGCGGCTGCTGCGGCGCTTGGCCTCGTACGTTGGGCTGCCGTCCGACTTTACGATCCTGGACGACGACGACCAGCTAAAGCTGTGCAAAGAGCTGTGCGTCGAGATGAACCTGGACGAGCTGGCGATGCCCCCGCGCGCGCTGCGAGGCGCCATCGATCGCGCCAAGAACCAGTGCCTGCTGCCCGACAAGTACCAAGGCAAGGACTACTTCACCGACCTGGTGGCCAAGCTGTACACCCGCTACCAGGCGCGCCTGTTAGAGCTTGGCGCCGCCGACTTCGGCGACCTGCTGCTGTTGCCGGTGATGCTGTGCGAGCGCAACCCGCAGATGCGGCAGGCCCTAGGCTCGCGCTTTGAGCACGTGCTGGTCGACGAGTTTCAAGACGTAAACACGGTCCAGTATCGGCTGCTTCTGTACCTGGCCGAGCGCAGCCGCAACCTGGTGGTCGTCGGCGATGATGACCAAGCGATCTACGGCTGGCGCGGTGCCGATGTGCGCCTGCTGCTCGACTTTGAGCGCGACTGGCCCGATGCCCACGTCGTCAAGCTGGAGGAGAACTATCGCTCGACGCAGGTGATCTTGGACGCCGCGCACGCGGTGGTCGAGCGCAACCCGCAGCGCCGCGACAAGCGCCTGTACACGCGCAAGCTCGGCGGCGATCCCATCCTGTGCCACCAGGCCTACGACGAGCGCGCCGAGGCCAAGTTTGTGGTGCAGGCGATGCTGTACATGTCCGCCGACGAGGGCTACCTGCCCGGCGAGTTTGCGATCATCTATCGCACCAACGCTCAGTCGCGCGTCCTAGAAGAAGCGCTGCGCGCCCAGGACCTGCCTTATACCGTCGTCGGCGGCATGCGCTTTTACGACCGCGCCGAGGTCAAGGACATCCTGGCCTACCTGCGCCTGTGTCAAAACCCCGCCGACGAGCTGGCGCTGCTGCGCATCTTCAATCGGCCCCGCCGCGGCATCGGCGAGACCACCATCGCCAAGCTGCAAGCCCACGCGCGCCTGGGTGGCGTGCCGCTGTGGCAGGCGATGCAGGATGCGCTGCACGACGACAGCTTGCTCAAGGGCGCGGCGCGCAAGAAGCTGGCGACGTTTGTGACGCTGGTCGAGCAGCTGCGCGAGCTGGCCGCGCAGGTCAGCCTGACCACGCTGGCCAAAGAAGTGGTGTCGCGCACCGGCTATCTGCAGGCGCTGTCGCCCGACGACATTGAGGACCAGTCGCGGATCCAAAACGTCAGCGAGCTAATCGGCTCGATCGAGGAGCAGGAGGCCGAGATCGACAGCCGCCTGGCCGACCAGAAAAAGCAGCAAGAGGCCGCAGGTACCAGCGAAGCGCCGCTGACCAAAGCCGCCGCCGAGGCGCTGGACAACCCGCTGTTTGACGACGACGACACGCTGCGACCGCTGACCCTGCCCGACTACTTACAGCGCGTGGCTCTGCAAAGCGGCGACGAGACCGCCCCACAAGGACGCGGCATCCAGCTCATGACCGCCCACGCCGCCAAGGGCCTAGAGTTCAAAGTCGTCTTCATCACCGGCCTGGAGGATGGCCTGTTCCCCTCGCTGCGCCAAGGCAACCAGGACGGCGACGAAGCCCAGTCCGCCCGCGTGTGCGAGGAGCGCCGCCTGGCCTACGTCGCCATGACCCGCGCCCGCGAGCGCCTGATCCTGACCTTTGCCCACCAGCGCCGCCTCTACGGAGGCCAGCCCCGCATCGCCCTGCCCAGCCGCTTTCTGCGCGAGATCCCCGACGAGTGCTTGGACCCCAGCGGCACCCGCCTGGTCAGCCCGCAGAGCTTTGCTCCCGACTGGACCCCAAACTTTGGCTACAGCAGCTCGCAGCCGACGCGCAGCCGCCAC
>JAGNNG010000492.1 GCA_017990795.1 Deltaproteobacteria bacterium | reverse complement strand
TTGCAAGGCCGCACAGCAGCAGCTCTAGCTGCAGGCCCGGCTGCGCCTCCAGTGCCGCCGCTCCACCTGAGAGCAGTCGTCGGTACTGTGGGAATAGCAGTCCCGCCAGGTCGCTCTGACGGGCGCGCTGGGCGGTCTCCAGCAGGCAGGGCTCTTCCTCGATGCCATCGCGCAGCAGTAGCAGCTGTACCGTGCGTTGGACTCGGGTACTCACCGGCAGCGCTTGCTGCGACAGGCTTGGCGATGGCGCGCGCGCCACCAGCTGTTGACACAAGTGCTGGGTCCAGTACGGCTGGCCCCCGGTCCAGTCATAAATGGCGTCGAGCCAGGCTTCGGCAGACTCGTCTGGGTCGTGGCACAGCGTGGTCAGGGCCGGCGCAAAGTCGGCCAGCTCGGCGCGCGAAAAGTCGGGCAGCAGCAGGCTATGCGTGACCGAAAACACCGATGAAGAGACGGCGCTGCAGAGCTGCTCTGGGCGATGGCTAGAGCTTAGGCATAGCCGCAGCTGCTGCAGGACTTTGTCTTCGTGGCGCGCTTCGTGTAGCACCCGCAGGGCTGTCCACAGCTCGTCTATCGCCAGCGGCAGCTCGCGCAGGGCCTCGATGTCGTCGAAAAATAGCGTGACCGGTCCTTGATAGCGGGCCAGGACTTCTTCGCGCAGGTACAGCACAAAGCGCTCGACGGGAGGGATGCCACTGTGGTGTTGCCAGAACGTGCTACACGAGGGCAGTCGCAGGTCGGCTGCCAGCATCGTACACAGCCCCTGGTAGACCGCGCCCGCCGAGGTCGCCTGCAGGTTGCGCAGCTCCAAGTGTCCACAGCGATGAGGCGGCTGCGTGTCGGTCTGAGGTTCGTCGGTGTGACCTGCTTGCAGGGCGCGGGCGGTGCGTAGCCTAAGGCTGGACTTTCCCGAAAACTTGGGTCCCAGCAGCAGCACCCACTGACCGCTGCTTAGCAAAGTGGCCAGCTTGGTGTCGACGCTGCGCTGGACGTACAGCGCTTCTGGATGCAGCGGACCCCGCGTCTGCAGACGCACCGCACGAGCCGATTGCGACCCAGCCGTACCTGCGGGCGGGCCGGACACCGGGCGAGCGACAGCGGCGACGGCGGGCTCAGACATCGGCACCTGCCGCGGTGCTTACGCCGGTCATGTCACCGTCGGTGCGCTGTTTGGTGTGGGCCCCAGGAACCATAGGGCTGCCATCAAAGCACAGCCGCTCACCGCCGACAAGGCGCATGTCGGACGAGGACTCCACAAGACCTACGTCTTTGGCCGCACTAGATGCCATTCTCTGCGCGCGCGGTCTGCGCGTGGCCCGAGCGGACCGCGGTGTAACTACGGCAGGGTCGGTAGTTGTGGCGCAGTGCGTGATAGTCTGAGCGTATGAATCGCTGCGTATCAACATGGGTCAGCGCAGGACTGGGTCTGCCAGGGCGGCTAGGTCGAGTCGGCGTGGTGACTCGGCTGCTGGTTGGCGTGGGCGCGTCGGTCTGGCTGGGAGCACAGGCGCACGCGGACTTGGTTCCAAAGTCGGGGCCCGCAAAGCCTGCAGCCGCAGCGCTGCCCAAGCCCACAGCTGCGGCGTCGCCTAAGCCCGCTGTGTCGACGCCGGGCCGCGTGGCCGATGTCTTCTCGGATGTGGCTCGGGTGGTGGCCATCGGCGACTTGCACGGTGACTTTGACAAGTTTCAGCAGGTGCTGCGGCTGTGCCAGCTGACCGACGCCAAGGATCACTGGTCGGCAGGCAAGACTCACTTGGTGCAGACCGGGGATGTTCTTGACCGCGGGCCGGACTCGCGGCGCATCCTGGACTTGCTGATGCAGCTGGAGAAAGAAGCCGCCAAAGCGGGTGGGGCCGTGCATGCACTCATCGGCAACCACGAGTTTATGAATGTCGTCGGGGACCTGCGCTATGTCTCGGACGGGGAGCTGGCGGCTTTTGCGGATGGGCCTCGGCAGACGCCGGTGGGTCGCGAGCCGGAGGGCAGCTTTCCGAAGTACCGAGCCGCCTTTTTACCGTCGGGAACTTACGGTAAGTGGATTCTGAGCCACAACGCCATCGTGCGCGTAAACGATACCTTGTTTATGCACGGTGGCCTCAGCCCACGCTTTGTAAACCGCAAGCTGTCCGAGCTAAACGAGCTAGTGCGGGCCGAGCTGCGCGGAGAGCGAGACGCTCGCGTCGGTGTTGGCGCGGACCCGGAAGGCCCACTGTGGTATCGCGGACTGGCCGAGTCGATGCAAGAGCAGGTCCTGCAGGCCTATCTGCGGGAGCTGAGTGCGGCTCAAGGTGCCAAGCGGATCGTGATGGGCCATACCATCCAGGATCGTGGGATCACTTTGAAGGCCGACGGGCGACTGGCGCTGATTGATGTGGGCATGTCGCGCTGGACGCTGGGGGCGGCGCCCTCGTGCTTGGTCATCGAGCGCACCGGTCAGAGCGAGCAGCTGCAGGTGCGTAAATAGACGCCTGCAGCGAGCCCATCGACCCGGCGATTGTTCTGGGAATGAGCCTTGTAAATAGCTGGCCTGGATTGCTGCAACGGGTTCACACGCAGAATGCACAGTACTCCGAGGGGGGACTGACTGCCTGCAGAGGAGAACATGGCAAGACCGCCTGATAAGAGTAAGTTACCCGCGTCGCCAGAAGCCACTGCTCAGACTCCAGC
>JAGNNG010000491.1:1383-2671 GCA_017990795.1 Deltaproteobacteria bacterium | reverse complement strand
TCATCGCCATGATCGGCCCAGTCGATGAAAATCTGTTCGTCGGGATACAGCTTGTCCCCGACGATGGGAAAGCCGTGCGCAGCCAGGTGCACACGGATCTGATGCTGACGTCCCGTGTGCGGACGGCACTCGACCAGCGTGTGATGAGGCAAGCGCTTGAGCACGCGGACCTCCGTTCGCGCGGTCAGGCCGCCTTCCGACTCGGGCCGCAAGGCCATGCGCACCCTCACGATGCCGTCAGCAGCTCCGATCGGCTGCTCCAGCACCAAAACTTCACCGTCTAGCTCTAGCTGACCGTGCACAATCGCCAGGTAGCGCTTCTTGATCAGCCGTCGCGCAAACGCCTTCTTCAGCGTCGAACCCGCGGCTGGTGAGCGCGCCACCAGCATCAGCCCCGAAGTCTCGCGGTCAAGGCGATGGGCCAGCTGCAAATACTCACCGGGAAAGCGCTCGCGCAGCACCGCCGTCAGCGTCGAGTAGTGGTAGCGCGCAGTGGGATGCACCGGCAGACCGGCGGGCTTGGCGATAACGTAAAAATCTGGGTCGCTGTGACAGACTTCGATGTTGCGCGGCACCTCGGGCTCAGGCGGAGCTGGGCGACGGAAGCGAACCTGCTGTCCGGCCTGCACCCGACTGCTGCTGCGCACCTGACGACCGGCGATCTCGCAGTCGCCGCTGATGATTTGTTGCACGCGATTCCGCGACAGCCGCTTCAGCTTTTTTTGCAGGAACCGATCGAGTCGAAAGCCGTGACACTCATTCTCAACGACAAAGACATGCTCGATGACTGCGGGACGACCAGCGCTAACGCCGTAGACGTCAGCGCCTCCATCTGGTGTGAGCGCTAGCAGCTCACCGTCTTCACCGTCGGCATCAGCATCTCCGAGCTCGTGCGCAGCCACATCCTGCCAAGTCGTCACGTCTGCATCGCCCGCTTGGCTCACAGAAGGCCCAGTCGGCGACGCAGCAGCAGCAACGATAGCGACAGCAGCAATGCCACCGCGCCATGTCGGCTAGCGACCGGTCCCGCAGAGAAGCTGCAGCCACTCGCTGTCACCTCAGTTGGCGGCGGAGCCGAAGCAGGCAGCGGCGCAATCGTCATCTTTACCGTTCGCGCCACGGAGCCTCGCACTGGCGAAGCAACCACCAGCAGCAGCGAGTCACCGGGCGCAAGCTCTAGCTCTTTTCCTTCAACGGAAAGCGGCTGCTCTTGACCCGGCACCGAGGTCCCAGCAAGCACGACATAAGCCGCCGCAACAGGGCGCGCCGCGTTCAAATCGTCTAGCCG
>JAGNNG010000491.1:0-1283 GCA_017990795.1 Deltaproteobacteria bacterium | reverse complement strand
CTGCCTTTGCCCGACATCCGCAGGTAGATGTCAAACCGTCCGTCGCCGCCAAAGTCGGGTCGGTCGTGATACTTGCTGTCGTCCAGAGGCTGTCGGAAGCCCCGGCGAATGACCGTACTGTCGTAGGTCTGCTCTGCTGCAGCTCCGACGCGATTTACAAAGTCCGGGACTCCGTCGGTGGGATCAACATCGGCGGGATCAACCGCGCTGGTGCTCGCGCGATCCAGGACGTAAAAGACGCGAAAGTGACCGCCCGGAGGATCGTAGGACAGCACCGCAACGCCCTTTTCGTAGGCATTGCCAAACCAGCCGTCTCCATCGGTGGGCCTTATTTCCTGGCGCAGCGACGCATGCAGCTCGTGGTTCGGATCGGTGGCACTGTCCGTTGTCGCCTCGCCGCAGCCACTTCCAGCTACGCTGGCTGCAGCCAGCAACAACGACCACACCAGCCTCGACGAAGTAGTCATGGCAGAAAGCTCCACTGCAGGCTGTAGTTCCCGCCAAACATGCCGCTGTAGTAGCCCAGAATCTGTAGCTTGATGTGGCCCTTACCGTCGCGGCGCGGCAGCACCAAGACCTGCTTGCGAGGCGTCAGCTTGCTGTTCTGGTCGTACTCATACCAGTCGGATAGCGCCGTCCCCAGGCCACCAATCGGATCGGTCTTAAGCTCACACTTCGCGTTAAAGTAGCTGTCAGCGACATACGGTCCAGCTGGAGCCACCGTGACCTGCGCCAGATCCTGATTGGCCACCGTCGCAACCGTCACGCCGCCCGGTCCCGAGTCCCCGCTGTTGAGCTTGATCTGCCAGCGCTTAAACGCAATGTCCCAGTCCTTGCTCGTGCGCGCCTGCACGTCGGTGATATCGACTCGCTGCTGGGTCAGCAGGTTTAGATACACGAACGGATTTTTGTCATACATCATCGAGCCACCAGCCGTGGCATCGATCTGGCCCGCAAAGACGGACGGATCCGCAGGTAGCGCTCCCACGGTGACTTTTCCCGTCGTCACGCTATTAATTGCGCGCTGGTCATACGGCAGCTCACACAGAGCCGGGGTCAAGTCCGGCGGCAGCATCGCCAGATCTTCGGGCACTTTCATGTCCTGCGTCAGCATCACGTCAGGAGCCTGCACGTCCGGCTCCAGGCAGCCGCATAGCAACAGCGCGCCCAACCCAACAAAAAAATTTCCATTCCCAAGCGCTTGAAGCCGCGCCGTTAGCGGTCGCATTTTTGCGTATTTCATGAGCGTTTCCTCTCGGAGAAGTAGCTGATTGCCAAGCCAT
>JAGNNG010000037.1 GCA_017990795.1 Deltaproteobacteria bacterium | reverse complement strand
GCGGGCTGCTTCATCAGCGTCGCCAGCGAGGTAGCTCGGCTCTGCGCTCGTGCTGCTGCCAGGACCTGCAGCACCTGAATCTGCGGTCGTGACAGCAGCGCCGCATCCGGGGGCAACAGCGTATTGCCAAGCTGCGTCGCCAGGGTACGTCCAGCGTCGGTCAGTCGCACTTGCTCACTGACCCGCGCTTGCTCGCTGTGCGGCAGCACCAGCCGCAGCGCTTCCCCGAGCGGCGCCAGGTAATAGTCAGCGACGAACTGCACCAGCTGCAGCAGATCCGCCGGAACTTTGGGCCCGGAAACAAGGCTGTGAACGGCCTTCAGTCCTCGAGGCAGGGTCTGCACAAGGTTGGCCACCTCAGCGTCGTCTTGCAGAAGGACGCGCAGGACCACGCCTTCAAGCTGCGGCTGTCCTCCGAGCGGCACCAACACGCGAGCTCCGGGCGAGAGCTGTCGCTGCAGACTCGGAGGCACGCGGTAGTGGTACGGCCCTGGTGCAGTAGACATGACTGCGACCTCGACGACCTCAGCACCTGCTAGGTGTGGGGCGGGTTTTTGCCGAAGTGCGTCAAAGGCCGTCTGCTGGTCCATCTGGGAGCTTGCTCGCTTCTGCTGCGGCTACACGTAGTCGAGGACCATGTGCTCATAGTGCCGAAACACCCGCCAGCCGATGAGCATGATGATTGCGGTCGGAATGAGCATTCCTGCCCAGCCCATCAGCGTGGGTAGCTGACCATGCATAATCGCCTGTCGCAGGCCGTGCAGGATACCCGCTAGCGGGTTGCACTGAAGGATGATGCGATATGGATAGGTGATGACCTCTAGCGGGTAAAACACCGGCGTCAGCCAGTACAAGATCAGCAGCGCGGTGGTCACCAAGTAGGCGACATCGCGGTAGATGACGTTTAACACTGACAGTGCCAGTGCAATCCCGAACATCAGGCACAGCGCCAGCATTAGCAGCACCGGCACCAGCAGCAGCACCGGGCTCAGCGTAAATGCGTCGGGAAAGATGGGGATGAACAGCAGCAACGTCAGCGACTCGATGCTGAAGTTGATGGTGAAGCTGAGGATGCTGGCGATGGGCAGAAGCGGGCGCGGAAAAATCGTGCGCTTGATGATGTCCGCATTGGAAACAAAGACGTTGGTGACGGTGGTGATGCTGGCGCTAAACCACTGCCAGACCAGCAGGCCGATCAGCAAAAAGATCGGGAAGTTCTTCTCTGCCGAGCGGAATACCTGCGTAAAGATGATGCTGATGATTCCCATCATGACCAGCGGGTTTAGCATCGACCACACAAGTCCAAGTGCTTGGGCGCGGTAGCGGGCTCGGAACTCGGTGCGGGTGAGTACCCACAAGACCTGCAGCGGGCTCTGACGGACGGCAATGTTGGCGGCGTCGGAGTTGGGCTCGAGCGGCTCGGGGGGAGCGCCGCTTACTGCAGCTAGTGGGCCGTAGGTGACGCCGCTTGGCGTGCGATGGGTCCACTGGTCTGGCAATCTGCGGACTCGGGAATGGCTCGCAAGGGCGTGCGCAGGATTGGCTCCAGGCTTCCCGTTGTCATCATTGGCTGCAAGCGCGTGGCTGGTAGACATCTACATTCCTTTTCCGTCGCCCACAGGGCGGAAAGCCGAATACTCCGGCTGCGATCCGCGGCTGCCCACAGAGGGCGCGACGTTGCTATTCATAGGCTAAGAGAGCTGGGGCTTTCGCAACTAAGTGCCGGTATCTTTACCACGGCGAGGCAACCGGCCCAGGTACAAACCTCGCCGCTTCTACGGAGGCTGCGGGCGACCGGGCGGCGCAGGCTTGCATTGTGGGCCGCGGATCGCCTAGCTTGAGTCGGTCTTGCGTCGTCTTATGTGGGTTACGGTGTGTGCCGGTCGCTGGGCTCATCCAGCCACGCTGTCATGGACGGTGACTGAGTTTCGCGGCAAGGTGGGCCCGCTGCGGTTGGCTCGCATACGGCAGGTCGGTCCTCTTGAGTTTGGCGCGGGCAACGCGTGAATTGCGCTGATGATTTTGGCTCTGGGCTGCTAGGTTCTTGTCACTCTGCAGCGGTACTTTTCGGCTTCACTCTGCGGACTCTGCTTCGGCTCTAGGAAGGAAATCGGGCAATGGCAAACGTCGTGATCGTCGGGGCTCAGTGGGGCGATGAAGGCAAGGGCAAGGTGGTCGACCTCTACACCGAGTTTGCCGACGTAGTCGCTCGCTTTGGCGGAGGGGCGAACGCCGGTCACACCTTGGTCGTAAACGGTCAGAAGCTGGTGACCCACCTGATTCCATCGGGTGTCTTGCGCGGGCGCGGCAAGCGCTGCGTGCTGGGCGACGGCATGGTCATCGACCCCGGCACGCTACTAGAGGAGATTCGCGACCTGCGCAGTCGGGGGCTGCTGGTAGACGACCGCGATCTGGTGATCGGCGAGCGAGCGCATGTCATCCTGCCGTACCACAAAGAGCTCGACGGCCTGCGCGAGCAAGGCAAAGGCGCTCTGGGAACGACGCGCCGTGGCATCGGGCCAGCCTACGAGAGCAAGATGGCGCGGCGAGGCGTGCGTATTCGTGACCTGTTGCATCGAGAGCGCTTGCGCGAGCGCATCGCGCACCAGTTGGAAGATTGTCTGCCACTGCTGCGTCACCTGGGTGGCTCCACCCCCGACGTGGATGCGATCGCAGACCAGTACCTTGAGTTTGGCAAGCGGCTGCAGCCCCACATCCACGATGCGACGCGGGTGGTTCACGATGAGATCAAGCGCGGCCAGCACGTCCTGTTTGAGGGCGCACAGGGGGCGCTGCTCGATATTGACCACGGGACCTACCCATTTGTAACTTCGTCGACGACGCTGGCAGGCGGGGCGTGCGCTAGCTGCGGCATCGGGCCGATGGCGATTAGCGCCGTGATTGGCATTACCAAAGCGTATGCGACGAGGGTGGGCTCGGGGCCGTTTCCGACGGAAATTCTGGGTGAAGCTGGCGACCGACTGCGGGAAGCTGGGGCCGAGTTTGGTGCGACTACCGGTCGGCCTCGACGCTGTGGCTGGCTTGACATTGCTGCGCTGCGGCTGGCGGTGCGGCTAAACGGCATGTCCGGGCTGGCGCTGACCAAGCTGGACGTGTTGTCTGGATACAAAAAGGTAAAAGTCTGCGTCGGTTACAAGCTGGAGCCCGTGCCCGGCGGCAGCGGTATCAGCGAGGTTCGCGACGAGCTGCCCACAGATCCAGACGATATCGCACGTGCGGTGCCAACGTACGAGGAGCTAGACGGCTGGGATAGCGATCTGAAAAATGTACGCGAAGTCGAAGACCTTCCACAGAGCGCTCGGCGTTATGTACGGAGGATCGAGACACTGCTGAGTGTCGATTGTTATCTAATATCGGTTGGGCCAGGTCGTGCCGAAACGATCATGCTTAAGAATCCGTTTCGCTAGCCTGCCTGTATCTTGCGAACATTGCTGAAGGGTACAGCGTGCTTGCGGTCAGAAGCGGGGTTCGTATAAGCTGAGCCTCAATCACTGTCCCGACAAGCACGCAGAGGGAATACTTCCAACATGAAAATCGTGTGCGACAACTGCGCCACCAAGTACCAAATTGCCGATGAGAAGGTCAGCGGCAAGGCGTTCAAGATTCGATGCAAGAAGTGCAGCCACATCATTGTGGTGAACAAGGGTGGCGGCGAGGCCAGCTCAGCTGGGCAGCAAGTTCCCGACGGCGCTGCTGCTCAGGATGCACCGGCTGCTGCCGCTGAGCCTGCTGCCGGCACCGATTCAGTCTGGCATCTGGTGATCGATCGCGAGCAGGTCGGCCCGATGACGGCTGACGAGGTTCGCGGCAAGGTCAAGGCCGGACAGGCTGACGCCGACACCTATGGCTGGAAGGAAGGCTTTGACGACTGGCTAAAGCTGTCGGCCATCGACGAGTTCAAGGCGGACTTTGCTGGCAAGGCGGGCGACGCTCAGGCGACGCGGAAGTCTGAGCCGGCTGAGCGTCAAGCTGCAGCTTCCGAGCCTGCAGCATCGCCAGGTGCCGATCTCTTTGGTGGCGCCGCACCCGCTCGTAACGAGCCTGCGGTGCGGGCTGCGTCCCCTGCCGCCGCAACCTTGATGGCGGATAGCGCTGCAGGGCTAGGCTCGTACGAGCCGCACAATGCTAGCGCTGGTGATATGGGCGGCGGGCAGTCCATGAAGGGCGCTCGCAGTGAGAACTCGGTCTTGTTCTCGCTGAACAACTTGTCGGCGCTGGCTGGGCCGAGTGGCGATGCCGGGGGCAGCAGCGGCAGCAGTGGCAGTAGCCGACAGCAGGACAAGCCTGGCTACGCTCATGCTCAGAGCGAGGCTTCCGGTCTAATCGACATCCGCGCCATGGCAGCGGCAACACTGTCGACCAACAATCAGGGCAGTGCTGGGATGAATCGTGGCCCAGACATCCTGATGGGTGGTGACATTGCCCCCGTGTTTGCGCCGGTCGCGACTAACGTACTGATTCCGACCGCAGAGCCTCAGGGCGTGCCCAAGTGGGTCTTTGGCCTAGTCGCAGTCGGCGGTCTGATGATCGTTGGCATGATCGTCTTCTTGGTCATCTACCTGCAGTCGCCCACGCAGCCAGTGGTTGCCACCGGGCCGACGACGGGCGTTGGCGCTACTGTTAAGCCTGAAACGCCGACGACCAATCCAGGTCCTGGCACGACAGTGGGCACTTCCGCTACCGATTCAGCCACTAAGACCACGCCCGCGGCGAACACGACCAAGACGACCGAGCCCGCAACCAAGCCTTCCACTCCAGCGGAGACGGGCAGTGGCTCTTCCAAGAGTGGCAAGTCAAAGGGCGAGAAGCCTGCCAAGGGTGACAAGCCTGAGAAGGGTGACAAGCCCGCTGCCAAAGCCGAGAAAGAGCCGGACATTGCGCCGCCTCCGCCGAAGGCTGATCCGCCCAAGCCCAAGGCTCCGGCCAAGGCCAAGGACGATCTGGACTCGCTGCTTGACACCGCTAGCAGTGGTTCTGGTGGCAAGCCGTCGGCTGCCGCCAAGAAGGACTTGCCCGAGCAGCTGTCGATGTCCGAGATCAAGGGCGCCTTGAAAAATGCCAACGTCGGTCCGTGCAAGGATCAGGGCGCCTCGGGCACCTACATGGTGAAGCTGACGATTGGCCGCAACGGCAAGGTGAGCGATGCCAACGTCACGGGTGCTGGTGCCGATTGCGTCTCCAAGGCAGTCAAGGCCACCAAGTTCCCCGAGTTTAGCGGCGACCCAATCTCGCTGACCTATCCGTTCATCGTTCGGTAAGCCTCCACGCTGGCTTCAGCCAGCCAGCATCTCAAGAGCGCCCAGATTCCTTGTGAGTCTGGGCGTTTTTCTTTTCCACATAAGATCTCAGATGGTTAGGTGATGAGTTCGCTACATAGCGATAACTCAAAGAGATTTGATTGGCTCTTGGGTTTACCGTGTTGGCTTATGTGCAAATCGAGCAAGCGCAGGAAATAGCAGGATATTTTTGCTGATTGCGCAGTTGAAAAGCGATCTTGTGCGGTCGCTAGTGCTTAAAAAATATGTGAAATTAGCGGGATAGCAGCTAGGGCAGGGTGGGCAGGTAGCGGTAGCAGCAGTCGCCGAGGCGTTCTGTGCGGTGGTGCGGTCGGTTGTGTTTCGCTTTAGCCGGCAAAGCTCGTGAGACGACGCATCCGGGATAGCAGCCGGGACGCCACGCGCATACCTACTCCGGCCAGGAAGATCGAGCCGGCACTGGCCACCAGGAGCAGCAGCAGGTAGCCCCAGCTGGGGCATTTGTCGATGAGGGTGTCTACCAATACGAGCGCCATGCTGATGGCCCTCCCAAGTTGGTGCGAGTAAAGCTGCGCACGCGTCGCTTGCGAAGCCGCAGTACTTGCGTGACGGCTGGCTTCAGGTTGAGTTGTTGGCAACAATCGTGCCCGCTGCTCTTAGGCGCAAAAGCCCAAGAAGTTTGCGGGGGCGAGGGGGACATACAGCGTCGCCTTGCCTCGTGAAGTGCGTAGTGCGCTTCGCGGTTATGCAGTCGGTTGGCGCGAGTGCAACGCAGTGCCATGTCGTAGATGACATTATCCTACATGGCCGTACAGGCAAGAAATTTTTGTCGCGTGAAAGCCAGCTGTGCTGCGACTTGAGCGCCAGGCTGGGCACGTCATGAGCTTCGGCAAGCAAGGGGAGAAGAGAGTGGAAAGGCGACCGCGAGAAAAATAGAAGGTGCGTGGGAGAGCGGGGAGGGAGCACACGGGAATTTTTCGTGCGCTCCCTCGGAGCAGTGTGCTTACCAGGTCAGCTTGAGCTTGTAGCCATTGGTCGTCGATGCGCCGCTATAGGCGATGACGTGGATGTAGTAGTACTGCGCAGCGCCGGTATTTTTTACCGAGGCAGAATCGACCAGACCGGTGCCTTTCGTGGACTTGGCGACCTGAGTTTGTGCTGCGTTAAAGACATACAGATCAAAGTCGGACGTTGCGGGCGGCGTCAAGACTGCGCTGAGCGTTGCGCCAGCGGGGACCATGACCTTGAAGTAGTCCTTGTCGGTGCTGCTGCTGACAAAGCCACTGACCGTGGTGCCCTTGGTGCTGACGGTGTTGGCTTGGGCGAAGGAGCCGTTGGGCTCAGCTTCGTTTTGGGTGGTGCCGCCGCCACTGTTGTTGACGGTGACGCTGACCGCTGAGGATGTTCCTACATTGCCCGCCGCATCTTTGGCTTTCGCGGTGATGGCGTAGCTGCCGTTGGCGGCGCTGGTGCTATCCCAAGTCACAGCGTATGGCGCGGTGGTGTCAGTGCCAATCAGGGCGGTGCCGCGATAGAACTCGACGGACGTGACGCCTACGTTGTCCATTGCGCTGGCAGACACGGCGACACTGGCTCCCGAGACGGTGCTACCTGCGGTCGGTGCAGTGATGCTGACCGTTGGGGCCTGCGTGTCACCGGTGCCGCAGCGCGTCCAAGTGCCGGGAACTCCGACGGCATCCCAGGCCTTGTGGGTGTTTTGCCACTCGGCAGAGCAGTCCCCAAATGCGGTCTTAGCAGCCTGTGCCGTCGCATTGCGCGCATCCAGAAACGTGGCGCTAGAGGTGAGCAAGCTCGTGTTCGCGGTGTAAAAGATCTGGGCGGCCTTGGCGATGCCGATACCGGTCACGGCCCCGGTGGTCTTGCCGCGAGGGTGCGTGCCGCCTTGGCTCAGCAGGTAGAACGCCAGGTTGGCGATGCCGCTGTTGCCATGCACGCCGCCGTTGTCCGAGGTGCCGGTGATGCGCTCTGGGTAGTAGTCCTTGCTGTAGCTGTCGGCAGTGGGGTTGTTCATGAAGCGCAGCGCGCCGCCTGCTAGGCCCGGCTTGGCGATTTCTTCGCCAACCTTCCAGGTCTTTGCCGATGCGGTGATGCTGGCCGGGTTGCTGGTCGCGGTACCACCGGATGCCTTCCAGGCCTCGGTCACGTTGCCAAAGATGTCACTCATGGCTTCGTTGAGCGCGCCTGACTCGTCGCGATAGGTCAAGTTGGAGGTCAAGTTGGTGACCGCGTGGGTGAGCTCATGGGCGGTGACGTCTAGCGATAGAGCCAGTGGCTTGAAGGTGCTGGTGTCTCCTTCGCCGTACACCATCTGCTTGTAAGGGTCGCCAAGCCAGGCCGCGTTGGCGCCGGTGCAGCTAAAGCCGGTGCTGAACTGGAAGTTCACCGACGACACTAGCGGTGCTCCTGCGTTGTCGTAGGAGTCGCGGCCAAAGAAGTTTTTGTAGAACGCATAGGTGGTGCCGGTGTTGTTGTAGGCCGCCTGCGCAGAGGCATTGGTCGATGACCCACCTTCGCTAAACAGGAGCGTGCCGGGAAGCTCACTACCAGTGCTGAGGCAGGCGTTCTTGCCGTCATAAATTGTGCGCGAGAGCCCAGTGTGGATACGCGATACCTGCGCCAGCACCGCACCCGAGCTGGCGTCCACGTACAGATCCTCAAGCGCAGTGCCTTCCTGGCCTTGGTATTCAACGGCGGCGTGATAAGCCAGGGCTGGGCGGCCTTCGCTGGAGGTGAAGATCATCAGCTTGGGCTGCTCATGAATCTTGCGCTCGCCGGCTTTGGCCAGTCGATCCAGCGCCCGGTTCAAGGCCACGTTTCCACTTAGCTGCGCGTGCGTCGACAGCGACAGTTGGGGAAGCGGACGTCCCAGCACCGACAGCACTGCGCCATCCTCTGCTACTTGGACGACGACCTCGCCTTGTTCGACTGGTACCCCGGCGTGTAGCTGACGAAGCTTGATGTAGCGGTGTCCCTGCTCATCGGTGCGCTCGGAGCGCAGCTCAAAGTCGCTTGCTGTCGCTAGGCGGAAGCTCTGCGCAAGGTGATTGCGAAGGAATGTGCGGGCGTCTTCGCCGCGCTGGATGCTGGCCGGAATCCTCCCTGATAGGTAAACCGGCACTCCCAAAGCTGTGTCCACAGCGCCGCTGGTAAAGCCGAGCGTGCGCAGAGACTCTCCTTTGACATTGGTCGGCGTCGCCAGTAGCTCATCAATGGAATCTGCCGAGTCAAGCTGCTGCGAGACGCACGCAGTGAGGCTGATTACCGTCGCTAAGGACAGTCCACATACTCCCCAAAAAGTAGCGCTCATGAGTCGGGTCGAGAATTGAAAAGTCTTCCTGTGGGCCATTAGGAGTCCTCCTATACTGCTGAATATTTTTTTGTAAAAGTACGCGAGAAAATTTTATGCAGTGCCGTTCTTGGCGACCGTTCGCTGCTGATTTTCCGAGGAAGATTGCCGCAGCGGTCGCTGATGGGGAGCTTCCATTCTGCAGTCCTGTTGCTTTCCTTTGCGCCATCTTATGAGCTGCAAGTCGATGCACAGACTAGGAACGGAATCTACATTTCAGCAATGACATACCGATTAGTCTGCTGCCAGCGGAAAAGCGCAAAAGGGAGGGATATTTTTCAAAATCAGCGACGGTGGATAGTGCATACCCAAGACCGGTGCCTGCAGTCCCAGAGGCCTCCTATCGAGAGCAAAGGGAGGATTCCTAGCTTGCTTTCAGTCTTCCAGGTGGGGCTTTACACCCCAGTCCTAAAGGCTCCCTTTGTGGCCTTGGCCCGACAAATTGGCTTGGGAATTGCGGGCAGTCACCTTTCGGAATCGGGCACGCGTACGACCAGTTACAGCGCTGCTTTACCGAGTCAAGCCAGCGTGCTCGCAATCGACCGAGTTTGGGGAATGAGGGTCTAACTGCGCGGGATCAAAGGAGCGGGAAAGACACAGCGGGCGCCATTGCCATCGTAGCGATTGGCGGGTCGATCAAAGTCACGGAAGTAGGTGCGAAGCTCTTTGATAGTAGCGCTCATGAAGCCGCCGCCGCGACGGGAACGCAGGATGCCGGGAGTGGTTACTTGAGGATCGAGGCAGCCGCTCTTGCAGCCAAGATAGGAATCGGGTGCGTAGTAGTCTGCGGTCCATTCCCAGACATTTCCGGCCATGTCGACCGCCTTGGCTGCGCTGGAGAGCATGGCTCCCGGACGGCTGAGGCTCTGCGCCTCCCAGAGCTTGCCTAGGCAGCCGATTCCGGCCCAGTTGACGCCCTGGTCGCAGCCGATAGGAGCAGCGCGTCCCCAAGCAAAGGAGCGTCGAGCATATCCGCGCGCAGCCTTTTCCCACTCCGCTTCCGTAGGTAGGCGTCCGCCCAAGAACTTGCATGCGGCATCGGCTTCCTCCCACTGCAGACAGTTGATGGGAAAAGACTCCTTGTCTGCGGGCTGCTCACTCCATGTGGCGGTGTCCTGGGTGCAGCGTAGGGACAAAGGGGCAAGACAGGAGCCAGCGCTTACGCAGCTTCGGTAGGCAG
>JAGNNG010000490.1 GCA_017990795.1 Deltaproteobacteria bacterium | reverse complement strand
GTGTTCCTCCCTGCGCTGCAGAAAGCGGTACTTAGTGATGGGGATGCCAATGTGCGCGCGGATGTGGTGGCGGTACTAGGCAAGGCCATGGCGCTTCCAGGAGTCGCGGCCCTGCTTCGTACCGTTGCGGAAAAGGATGCTTCCCCCGACGTGCGCCGGTCCGCGCAAGCACTACTGGCCAGCAGCCGCTAGCGACTCGGAAACTCGGGCGACCCTAGATACTTCTCCAGGTGGGCAGCGGTAGCGGCAAATAGCTGCTGCCGCTCCACATCCAAGGGAATCAGGTGGTAGCTATCGGGCAGAGTCAGGCTGCTCAGCTGCTCACGCGGGGTTCCTAGCTCGGCCTCGTACGCCGACATGCAGGCATACGGAGCGGTGTGGTCCTTTAGCCCATGCGCCAGCAGCGTCGGCTGCGTCACGCTGGGCAGGTGCGGTCGCACGTACTGTTGCAGTTCCAGCAGGCTACGCAGCGCCATCAGCGGCATGCCCTTGGGACGCAGGCGATGAAACGAAAAATCGTCCGAGCGCAGATCCGAGCCAGCTAGCTTGGGGACAAACAGCCGCCGTATTCCCGGCGTCCGCGCCAGCAGCGAAATCCCTTTTTCTTGAAAGGGAGTCAGCCACAGCGGTGACGCAAAGATTCCCAAGGCCGATACCTGGGGGCGCTGCGTCCCGGCCTGTTCCGGGTCGGACAAAAGCGGATAGCGATATCCCAGCTCGGCTGTCAGCAAGCCGCCCATCGACAAGCCGAGCACCGCCAGCTTAGGAGTCTTGCCGCTGCGCGCAGCTGTTCGCGCCCACAGCGCCGCCAAGGCTCGCTCGGCACTATTCAGCCAGTGCGACCATCGACTGTGCGCCAGCTCCGCCATCGAGCCGTGATGCCCTGATAGCAAAGGGAGGGAGCAGTGATAGCCGCGCTGGTGCAAAAACGCCGCCAGCAAGTGCAGCTCAAACGGCGAGCCCGAGAAGCCATGCACCAGCAGCACACACCGCGACTCGCGCGGGTCGGCGTCCAGCAGCTGCGGCTGCGAGCACTGGATATCCAGCTCCGCTTTCGCTCTGCGTGACATCCCCCCGCGGGCCAGCCGCACCTGCGAGTCGCCCTGAGACATCACTCCTGAATATCACAGCTGCTGCCGAAAAACGCGCCCCGCAGCAGAGCCGCCAAACCTTGCTTTGACATTCACGGCTTGCAGCAAAGCGACCGATGGAGCAGCAACGGTCCCTAGCCTTGGTGCTAACTGTCCTTGTCCTGCACTTCCAGACAAGAACCACACACTCCATACAGATAGAGTTTAGCTTCCTCCACCAGAAACTTGCCGACGGAGGTAGGCACCATGAGCGCGGGTAACAGACCCTGTTCCATACACTCTAGGAGGCCACAGCGCCGACATTGTAGGTGCGGATGATCGATGCGACAGCCTGCGCAGGCGTGAACCTCGAAGCGCCGACCGCGATCAGTTGTGCCCACCGCTTGCGCGATGCCTTCCTCGACCAGCGTGTTGAGCGTGCGATAGACCGTCACCTGATCGATGCCCTGCTGCGCAACCGCCGTGATCAGCTCCTGCGCAGAGGTAGGTCGGTGATTGTCGAGCAGCGTCGTCAGCAGCGCCAGCCGTGAGCCGGTAATCCGCAGCCCACGCTGACGAAGCAGCTCCCTCGCTTGGGTGGTGTGATCGTGGTGATGACCAGGCCCGTGTTCGTGCGCATCGACCTTCACAGCACGACTGCTGGTTTCAGCCTCGGGTAAGGCAGGCAGGGCGTCACGACTGGCAGGCGCAGAGTCAAGCCGCGGCGGCGCTTCTGGCGATACGAGCACTGACTTGGTGCGCGACGCAGACTTCCGCCCAGCAGGCACACGAGAAGACACTGGCGGATTACGAGGAGTCATTTTGCCGCCATGGTATCGCGGCCAGACCGCAGTTGCACCGCTGTTGTAAACGCATCGCGCTGGCTTGAGCGGGAGGCCACACCAGAACCAGAAGTACTCGCCCCAAAAGCGCTGTTGCTAAGAAGGTCATCACCAGGCCCTGGCACATCAGCACCGGGCGCAGTAAGGTGCGCGCCATGGCCGATAACTATGGTGTCACCTTTGCGCAGCGCCTCATCCAGCGCGGCGAGTACGACGCAGCCATCACCGCTGCCGACAAACATGCCGCGCAAGATGCGCAAAACCCCGAGCCGCACCACGACCGAGCCCGCGCACTCTCGCTGCTGGGACGGTTTGCCGAGGCGATCGAGTCCTACGCGCAAGCCATCGAGCTGGATCGACAAGAGCAGATGCTGCAGGACTGGGAAGTAGACGACGGGCTGTTCTCGACGGTCGTGGCGTGGGGACAAGCGGAGACGACGGCAGAGCTAAAGCAAAAAGCGCTGAGCCACTACCGGGCGCTGCTGCCCCAAGGCCGCCACCAAGCCGAAGCGGACGAGTGGGCGTTGCGCTTCGCCGGTCGCCTACCCACGACCTTCTCTAAGCCGCGCGACTAGCTGATTGCCTAAGGCAGCCCGCGGTTTTGACAGCCAAAACGGCTATGGGTTGAGGCTGCGCGCGAAGCGGAAGCCCAGGCGGTGCGGCCCGCGATTTGAAGGCGAGACCCCTCGACGCTCGGCCCCACGCATGCGATCCCCGGTGAAGTACCAGGAGCCACCCTTGAGGACTTTCATGCCATGGCCAGGAC
>JAGNNG010000489.1 GCA_017990795.1 Deltaproteobacteria bacterium | reverse complement strand
TGGACCTGCTGCGGCAACAGATGGATCCGCTGGCGGATGCGGCGGTGCAGGCGATTTATCAGCAGCCGGGGCCGGTGGCGAAGGGGCAAGGCCACCACGCGACGGGGCATCAGATGCTGGCGCAGGTCAATGCGCTGCTGGCCAAGCTGCAGCGCAACGATGCGGAGGTGCCCGCCGAGCTGCCTCAGCCAGTGCGGGCGCTGTTTCAGGCCGATGCGCACGTGGGCACGGCGGCGGGAGGCTGGGACGAGGCGCGGCTGCGGCGCGGCGCGCACTTCTTTGAGCGCCACGGGCTGACCATCGCGACCCTGCTGCACCTGATGTCGCTGCCGCAGACCTACGCTGCTGCCGCCGGGGTCAAGGTGCTGGCGTTTACCAGCCGCATGGAACAGCAGACGCTGCGCCGCATCCTTGAGACAGGGCAGATGGTGTTTCAGGTCATGGACGCTAAGCAGCTGCTCGACCACGGCAGCGGGCGGCGGACGGTGCAGAAGGTGCGGCTGCTGCATGCGGCGGTGCGGCGGCTGATCCTCGACTCGGGGCAGTGGAACCCAGAGTGGGGGCAGCCGGTCAACCAAGAGGACCTGCTGGGCACGCTGATGTCCTTTACCGTCACCATCGTCGAAGGCCTGCGCATCCTGCAGCTGCCCTACGACGAGAGCGAGGCCGAGGACTACTACTACCGCTTCCTGGCCGTGGCGCAGCTTCTGGGGCTGCAGATGGAGCACGTGCCCAAGACTCTGGCTGAGGCGCGACCCGTGGCCTATGCGATTGCGCGGCGGCACTTCCGGGCCTCACCCGAGGGGCAGCGGCTGACGGCGGCGCTGCGCGAGATGATGCAGCACCTGATTCCGGGCACGGTGTTTGATGACGTGGTGCCGGCGCTGATGCGCAAGCTGCTGGGCGAAGAGGTCGCCGACATGCTGGCCATCCCCAGCCCCGGCCCTCTGCACCACGTGCTGCGGGAGGCCGGCCACTTCTTCCGCCTGGGCAGCCTGTTTCTAAGTGAGCGCGACCTTGTACACCGCATGCTGGACAAGCTGGCGATGTCGATGCTGTCCGGGGTGCTGCTGGTGGCCCGCGGCGAACAAGCCGGCTACGAGCTGCCCGAGCACCTGATGATCTCGTGGGGGGTGCCGTCCCCGCATGCGGTGGCGAAGAAGGGGTAGCGGCCTTGCGTGCGCCCCCAACGCCAAGTCGATAACCGATAGGGATTCCTGCCTTCGCTAGGGCAGTGACCACGCCGTAATCCGCACATGGTCTAATGCGCTAAAGAGCCTTCTCCCTCTACGCTAAGACGGGTACATCATGGTGGAGCTCACAGGGCCAGCAGGTGCTAGAAACGAGCCATGGGTAGCGAAAGCGGCGTCGCCCATGACCGCGCACGTGGGCCGCAAGCGACTGCGACCCGAACGGGAAATAGGTCTGGTCTGTCCGTTCCGTCTGGTACTTGGGGCAGCGCTGACCCTGCTGCTAGCTGGGGCGGCCCGGGCGCAGGTCCCAGACGCAGGTACACCCGCAGCGGATGCGCAAGCCCCGACCGCAGCCGCTGAAATGTGGCTGGTAACGACCTCCAGCGGAGAGCTATTCCGGGGCACGATGGCACGCGCTGCCGATCCTGATAAGGAGCTGGTCCTTACCACCCAAAGCGGCCAGCAAGTGACGGTGCCCCGACACCAGGTTGCCGTTGAGCTCTTGGACCGAGAGGCCGGAACCGTTCGCGCCGAGCGCATGATCCGCACGGCCTGTCCCGCCAGTAGCTACGCCGCGCCTCCAATCCGGGTCATTACCCTGTCAGACGGTACCTCAGTCGTTGCCGAGGTCCACGAGACCGTGCCTGGACAGCAGCTTCGCCTACGCGCGACGCTTCAGAACTCCGCCGCGCTAAAGGATGTGCCGTGGGCCAGCGTGGAGCAGGTCAGAAGCGTGCCTGCAAGTCCGGACCGCTGTCAGCCTATCCCTCCGCAGCTGCTGCCCACGCTCCTGGCAGCCTCACCAAAGCCCCAGCTGGGCAGTCCAGCCACAGCCAGCAAACGCAGTCCGATGGGAGCGATTCTGCTTGGCGCTGGACTAGGCCTTTTTGCAAGCTCCTATGCGGTGCAGCTGGTTGTGGCCAAGCAGGAGAACGCGACGCCTGGCGGCTACGCACCGCTTTATGGGCCCGCCCTTGCATTGTCCTCGCTCAGAAACTCCTATAACCAGTGCAGAGATGGCTGCATTCTGTACGTTTTCCCGATGCTATTTGTCGCTGTGGCAGAGGTAGCGCAGGTCGGTGGATTGGGGACTGCAATGGCTGGCGCCATCAAGCTGGGGCTGACAAGATAGCGCAGGACCAAAGCGAGCGGGCGAGTAGCTATCAGGAAGAGCCGCTGCGACTACTCGCGCACAAATGACTCGCGCTGGATGTTGAGCTTGCGCATCTTGCTCTGCAGGGTGGTGGGCTTTAGGCCCAGTAGCGCCGCTGCGCCTTTTGCGCCGTAGATCTGGCCGCCGCTTTGGCGCAGGGCCTGCTCGATGGTCTCGCGCACGACGTCCGAGTAAGGCTGGGTCAGCACCCGCCCCGGTGCCGGGGACAGTGCCACCGCGCCCCGCTGCACGGCAAAGTCATCGGGCAGGCGTAGCGGCTCTAGCATCGGGGTCAGGATCATGGCGCGCTCTAGCAGGTTCTCTAGCTCGCGCAC
>JAGNNG010000488.1 GCA_017990795.1 Deltaproteobacteria bacterium | reverse complement strand
CGGGCGGCACCGGCATGACCTTAAACTCGGGCCGCTTGGTGCCTTGCAGCGCGGTGTAACGAACAAAGTATACGCCCGCAGCCGGAGTCGACACCGTGGTCAAAAGCGGTGCCACTTTGCGCATGCGATCCCCGTTGTCCGAGGGGTCATCGGTAAGGGGCGCCGCCTCGTCTGGCAGCTGCACGGTCATGCGGTGGTTGCCAAGGCCAGTGACCAGGCGCAGATAGCGACCCGGCTGCAGCCGCACCGAGCGCTCGGTATCAATGCGCGCCCACTGCGCCGCGCCGCCATCACCCGGTGGCCGATATACGTAAAGCACGACCTGGCTGGTGGTATCTGCGGGCGCTGCGGCAGTCGGAAATGGGTCGGGAGTGTGCAGCGGCGGCACTCCAAATAGCTGGCGGGCGGCGGCCTTGGCTTCGGGACTTTGGCTGCGACTTAGCGTGCCGAGGACGGCAGGACGTCCGGTGTCGTAGGCGCCGTATCGCACCAGTGCTTGCGCCGCAGCCGCGCGGACTTCGGCATTGCTGCCAAGTAGGGCCTGACGCAGCGCCGTGTCGTCCCCCGCCTCTTCATAGCGCGCGATCTGCCGCAGCTGCTGCGACGCGCAGCCAAGTGCGCTGGCGACCACAAGACCAAGTCCCGCGCTGGCAAGTCCGCGCAGAAAAAGGCGGGCATAGCCAGGCAAACCAACAGAGGCTGCGGGCGCGCCGATCATCGCACTGTGCCCCTCGTTCCTACCGTGCCCGACATCCAATCCTCGACGTGTCTTTGCTGGATTCATCGCGTCCCGTCCTGGTTCTAAGCGAAAATCCTATCACGCGGCGCTCGGAAACTGCGCTGTGCCTTGACCGCAGCTGGCGGCCTTGGGTACCGTCAGAACATGATGCGATCTCTAAGCATTCGCTCCGCTGGCCTCCCTAGCTCTGTCTTGCGTCCACTGACCTTGGCGCTGACTTTGTGTGCGCTGCCGCTGGGTTGCACGCCCAAGCACAAGCCCGAGCCGATCAAGCCGCCGCCGCTGCCAGGTGATCTGCTGCGTCTGGTCCACCGCTCGGGTGAGAAAGTTCAAGGCAAGATCGCCGTCCGCTACGAGGAAGGCGAAGAGGGCAACAAGAAGAAGCAGCGCATCTTTGCGGTGCTGCTCAAAGAAGAGCACACCATCACCAACATCGACGAGAGCGGCACCATGCACATGGCCGCCAGCTTCCTGGAGCCGGAGACGCAGGGCGACTCTGCCAAAGAGAAAAAGACCGGCGAGGCGCTGGCCCGCGCGCTGTCCGAGGTCAAGATCACCTACGACATCACCCCGCGCGGCGATGTCACCAACTTTGACGTGACGCTGGGCAAGGAACACTCGGCGGTGCTAAAGCCCACGCGCCAGATCGCCCAGTGGGTCTACGGGGCCGACCGCGGGCCGCTGTTTGATCCCGGCCCGATCGAGGTCGCCAAGGACTGGACGATTCGCGCCCAGATCCCGATCCCACAGGGCGGCAGCAAGAACTACGACATCACCTGCACCTACGACAAACGCGAAAAAGACGAAGCCACGCTCAGCATGAACGGCAAGGTCTCGGGCGAGAGCCAAGGCATCAAGGTCAGCGGCGAGCTAAAGCAGCAGCTGCGCCTCAATGTGCCGCAGGGGCGGGTGCTGTATAGCGATGTCGACACCACGCAGGTCTTCCGCTCGGGCGACCAAGAGTCTGGCGGCAGCATGATGCACGTCCACATCACCTGGGAGGCCACTGGCGAGCCACCAGCCCCCGACGGCAAAGGCACCGCCATCGTGCCGTAAGGGCGCGTAACCAGCAGCCTCTTTGCGCAGTCGCTCGTCCCGCTCTGGCAGTCCTCCTCCTTCGCACATCGCAGCTACTTTGGATTTCGGTAGGCATGGTATGACCTCGGTCCATGCAAGCTATCCTCTTTGACCAGCCCGGCGAGCCCGAGGTGATGTACCTGGGTGAAGCAGCAGCCCCACCCTGCGGCCCCGATGAGGTGCGCATCTTGGTCCGCGCCACCGCCGTAAACCGCGCCGACACGATGCAGCGCCGAGGTCTGTACCCACCGCCGCCGGGCGCCTCGACGCTGCTTGGGCTAGAAGCCGCTGGCGAGATCAGTGAGCTAGGAAGTGCGCTCACACCTGCCACCTCGCACCTGCGAGTGGGTCAGCGCGTGATGGCTCTGCTGGCTGGCGGTGGCTATGCCGCAGAAGTGGTGGTGCCAAGCGCGCAGGTGATGCCCAGTCCAGCCGCGCTAACCGACCCGCAGGCAGCAGCCATTCCAGAGGCCTTTCTGACCGCCTACCTAAACCTGTTTGTCCTGGGCGGACTCGAATTTCCCGCCGTAGGCGCTTCGCCTCCGGCCCAGAACGCAGAGAAGACGGCGCTGATCCACGGCGGCGCGTCTGGCGTGGGCACGGCTGCACTACAGCTGCTGCGGGTAGCCGGAGTACGAAGCTACTGCACCGTCGGGGCTGACGATCGCGCCCAGAGCTGCCGCGACCTTGGGGCCGCCGCTGCTTGGAACTATCACGCCACTGACTTTGTAAGCGCTGCGCTGACTGCGACCGAAAAGCGCGGCATCGATGTGGTGCTGGATTGTGTCGGGGCTAGCTACCTGGCGCGCAACCTGCGACTGCTGGGGCCGGACGGGCGACTGGTGTGTATCGGGCTGCAGGGCGGCA
>JAGNNG010000487.1 GCA_017990795.1 Deltaproteobacteria bacterium | reverse complement strand
CGCTTTAGCAAAGAGGCAGCGATGGCCAAGCTGTTCGCCTCTGAGGTCTGTAACCGCGCCGCCAAAGAGGGCGTGCAGATCTTCGGTGGCAACGGCTACGTCGAGGACTATCCCGCCGAGCGCCACTTCCGCGACGCCAAGATCACCGAGATCTACGAAGGCACCAGCGAGATCATGCGCATCGTGATTGCTGGCTCGGTCTTGAGGGAGTAGCAGCCCGCAGAAGCTGTCAGCGGTAAGGCCGGGTGGCAGTCGGTACTTGTGGGCTTGTGGGGATCGATAAACGTTCGTAGCAGCGCAGCGAAAAGGAGTCTCTTATGCACCAAAAAGCTTTCTCGGGTCAGTCACAGCGTCGAGCGTGGTTTCCGGGCAATAGCTCGCAAGGTCCGGTCCCGGTGCGGACGTGGGGCCTAGGTGTATTCGCTCGCGGCTCGCGTTTTTGCGGGGTGGGGCTGCTGTTTGCGGCGCTGGCCTTTGCGGGATGCGCTGAGGACAAGCCTACGGTTCGCCAGACCGCGCCACTGCGCGTGCGCCCAAGCAAGCCCACATTCCAAGAGACACCGACGCTGGAGAACGCCGATGACCGCGCAGAAGACGTGCGCCGCATCTGCAATCGCAAGGCCTCGACGGAGCTGCCGCGCTGCTGGAGTGACGAAGTCGAGCGCACGAACAACAAGCAGCTGGCAGTGTCGGTGAAGCTGATGATCACCGTGTCGCCCGAAGGCAAAGCGATTGATGTGACGGTGCTAGAGCCGGTGCCCGCGCAAGCGACGCTAGAGAAGTGTGTGGCAGATGCTGCCGCTGGCTGGATTTATCCGACGGGGCAGACCGCGTCACCGGTGCAGTGCAACTTTTTCCTACGCTCAAGCAGCTAGGTGAGGATGTGATGAGACTCAAAACAGTGGCCTTGGTGGCTGGCCTTCTGTGTGGAATCGGGGCGGCGACGCCTGGGGGGGCAAAAGAGCGCGCGGCTAAGCCAGCAGCGGCTGCCGGCGATGGCATGCAGATCGAAGGCGTCGTCGGGGAGCTGGATGCGACCCAGGTCGAAAAGACGCTGACCGAGGGCCGAGCCGAGCTGCGCAAGTGCTACGAGGACATCTCGGGCCGACTGTTTTATCTGGGCGGCAAAATGGAGGTGAAGCTGCTGATTGCGCAGACTGGCAAGGCGCGCTCGGTGGCGATGTTGCGCTCGACGGTGGGCAGCTATGAGGTCGAGCGCTGCGTGGTGTCGCTGATGCAGAAGATGGCTTTTCCGCAGCCCAAAGGCGGCGACGGTGAGCTGACTTTCCCAGTCGAGTTTGCGGCGCGTACTCCGGTGCAGGCGTGGCAGTCCGACAAGATTGCCGACGCAGTACACAAGGCGCTGCCGACCTGGAAGAGCTGCCAGAGCAAAGGCAAGAAGCCCAAAGCGGGAGAAAAGTCGGCTGGTTTGGCCTCGATTCGCGCCACTCTTTACGTCGGGCCTGGGGGCCAGGTGACGTCGGCTGGGTTTTCAGCAAGTGATCCCATCGACGACAAAGTCGCCGGCTGTCTGCTGGACAAGGTGCTCGCGCTGCGACTGGATGATCCGCTGGGCAAGATGGCCAAGGTCAGCTACGACTTGGGCGCACAGCACGTTGGAGCCGGCAAAAGCGCCGGGACGGAGCAAGCCAGCGATGAACTTTGAGCCAACCGAAGAACACAAGCTGATCGTCGAGACGGCGCGCCAGTTTGCCGAGCAGCACTTGGCGCCGAAGGCTGCTCGCCGTGATGCCGAGAGCCTATTCCCCACCGAGGAGCTGCGTGGGCTGGCGCAGCTTGGGCTGCTAGGCGTCAACGTGCCGGAGTCGCTGGGCGGTGCGCAGGCAGGTGTGGTGGCGTATTCGCTGGCGCTAAGCGAGATCGCGGCAGCTGATGCCTCGGTATCCGTGGCGATGGCGGTTACCAACATGGTGGCTGAGGTCATCTGCAGCTACGGTTCGCCAGAGCAGCAGCAGACGTGGGTGCCAAAGCTATGCTCCGGCGAAGCGGTGGCGGGGGCGTTTGCGCTGTCGGAGCCACAGTCAGGCTCAGATGCTGCGTCGCTGCGCACCGTGGCCGAGAAGATTCCGGGCGGCTATCGGCTGACTGGGAACAAGCAGTGGATTACCTCTGGGGACCGCGCCGGAGTGCTGGTGGTTTGGGCGCGCACCGACGGAGTTGAAGCCGCTAGCAAGAAGAACGCAGCGGCGGGGCTTTGCGCATTTTTGGTGCCGCAAGGCACGCCAGGGCTGACTGCGGGACGACCGGAACATAAGCTGGGACTGCGTGGCTCGACGACGGTGCCGCTGATCCTGGATGGCTGTGAGATTCCTGAGTCGGCGCTGCTGGGCAAGGTCGGCGATGGCTTTAAGATTGCGATGACGGCGCTGGATGGCGGGCGCATCGGTATTGCCTCGCAAGCAGTCGGTGTGGCGCGAGCCGCGCTGCGCGCCGCAACCAACTACGCCAAAGAGCGCAAGCAGTTCGGGCAGGCGATTGCGAACTTTCAGGCCATTGGCAACATGCTTGCCGACGCTGCGACGCAGCTGGATGCCGCTCAGCTGCTGACGCTGCGCGCTGCTTTTTACAAAGAGAGCGGCGTGCCAATTTCGCGACCGGCTGCGATGGCCAAGCTGTACGCCTCGGAGATGGCGGGCCGAGTCTGCGACATGGCGCTGCAGATTC
>JAGNNG010000486.1 GCA_017990795.1 Deltaproteobacteria bacterium | reverse complement strand
GGTCAGGGCTTGGTCAAAGCGGCGCAGCAGGCAGCGGTCAAAGATGGGATGCCGAGGCCCACCGCACAAACGGTCAGCGTAAAGATTGGCCATCACCGGCGCCATCATGAAGCCGTGGCCGACAAAGCCGCACGCCAGATAAAACCCCGGCACCGAGTCCGGCGTACCCAAGATCGGATAGCCATCGGGCGAGACATCATACGGACCGGCCCACTGGCGCACGACCTTGACCCCGGCCAGGCGCGGCATCAGCGCCACCAGCTCCGCCGCAATCTTCTCTAGAAACAAAAGCCGCGAGCCCAGCTGGATGCCGTGGGAGTCGTCCGGCACCGTGATGCCACCGACGATCTCGCCGCGCATCGACTGCGAGAAATATAGGCCGGTCGAGAGCAAGCTCACCAGCGGCTTTAGGAATGGCTTTAGCGGCTCGGTGGATAGGATCTCGTGACGGTGCGGGTGGTTGGGGAGGGTGATGCCGACGAGCTTTGCGACCTGCGGCGACCAGGCTCCGGCGGCGTTGATGATGCGGTCGGCGCGGATGTTGCCCTTGCTGGTGTGGACCAAGAAGCCGCCGCCGGGCAGCGGATCGATGCCGACCACTTTGGTGTAGGTGTGCAGCTTTACGCCCAGCGCCACGGCGCGGTTTGCATAACCCCACAGAAACGGCCACGGAAACACCACGCCGTCACGCGGGTTAAAGCAGCCGCACAAAAGGCCGTCCAGGTTTAGCTCGGGCACGATGCGCAGCAGCTCGCGCGGCTCGAGCATGCGAGTGGGGACGCCGCAGCGGTTTTGCAGCGCGACGTTGCGCTCCATGCGCGTGCGCTCCTCGGGGGTGCGGGCCAGGAACAGGTAGCCGCCTTGGCGTAGCCAGATGTTGATGCCCATCTCGCTGGCAAAGTCGCGACACAGCGCGATCGACTGCTGCATCAGCTGGATGTTCATCTCGGTGGACCACTGCATGCGCACGCCGCCACCGTTGCGGCCCGAGGCACCCGAGGCGAGGTAGCTGCTCTCTAGGACGGCGACGTTGCTGCGTCCGCGCTTGGCCAGCTGGTAGGCGATGCCTAGGCCCATGATGCCGCCGCCGATGATGACGGTCTCGGCGCTGTCGGCAAGAGGGCCACTGCCGGCGGGCAGGCCGTGGCCGCTCATGGCTTCCTCTTGCTGGATGCGGGGGCTGCTGGAGCGTGCGGACTAGCGCTGCCACTGCGCGCCAGCACTCCCAGGGGCACGGAATAGACCGGGGGGCGGGTGGTAAAGGGGTGGTCGGTCTGCGGCGCTTCTGGCTGCTGCGCGGTGCGCTCTGGGTGCTTTAGGCGCTCGACTTGCAGCAGGCGACAGGTGTGCAGCTGGCACTCCTTGCCTTGACAGGGGCCGGTGCCCAGACCGGTGAAGCGCTTGACCTCCTCGATGTCCAGGTAGCCCTCGGCAAAGCACTGCTGCAGGTCCCACAGCGTGACGTCTTCGCAGCGACAGACGATGGTCTTTTGCGACATGGTTTCTCTTTTAACCCGAAAGTCCGGCAGCGGCGGCGGCACCGACTGCGCGACCTTGCAAAACAGCAGCTGCCAGCGAGCCGCAGCCGGTCACTTCTCCACACGCCAGCACCGCTGTGGCTGAGGTCTGCCCGTGCGCGTCGGTGACCACGGCAAAGCCGTGCTGCGGGTCAAAGGCCACGCGCGCGCCATGTAGCTGCGCCAGCTGCGACGCCGCCGCTGGAGGACTCACCACCGCAATCAAGTCGCAGCGCACGTGATGCTGCTGGCCTCGCTGATCTTGCACTTGTGCGCCATCGACCCACGGGCTGCCGAACGCTTGGGCGACTTGCTGCTGCTTGCCATCGATGCGAGTCACTTGCGCTCCAGCAGCCCGCAGCTCGGTCGCGAGGGCTTCGGCTTCATCGCCATCTCCGACGACAAGCGGTCGTTCGGAGAGCAGGATGCCGTGCCCGGTCAGCAGTCGACCGACGGCGCGGCCTGACATCACCCCGGGCAGATCATTGTCGATAAACAGCGCATTTTGCGGGTGACCGCCGGTCGCGTAGACATAGCGGTCGGCGGTGAGCTTGAACATTCCGTGTGGGGTCGCGACCGCCAGCAGGCCTTTGCTATTTGGTGGCGCAGCGTCGGTGGTTTCCTCGGGGTAGTAGCCGATGGCAGCCGCTTGAGACAGGATTTGCACACCCGCGGCGCGAGCTTCAGCGATGGCCTGCTCTGCGGCGGCGCGGCCATATGTGGCGTGGGAAAGATAGCTGCCGCCTGGCTCGGGGGCGGCATCCACCAGCAGCACCGCAGCGTCGGTAAGTGGCAGTGCCTGGGCAGCAGCTGTGGCTGCGGCAAGGCCAGCCGGACCGCCGCCGATGACCAGCACCTGAACATGACGACTTTGGCCGACGGGCAGCTCAGAGAGCGACGGTGCGTGGTCGGGCAGACGACCTAGGCCGCCCAGCTCTTGCACGACGCGCTGCATGACTTGGTTTAGCAGCCGCGGCGAGGTCATGAGCGCGTGATGATCCATGCCTTCCGGGAACATCAGGTCGGCGGCTCCAAGGACATCCAAGCTGGCTGAGGGCCAGGCGTTTTGGCGCTGACACGACAGGCCGGGCTGGACCAGCGTCTGGCAGGCGCGCACGTTGGGCTCGCCGCCGATGCGCATCAGGCACGCGCCGCAGTCGCCGGTCATGCAAAAGACGC
>JAGNNG010000485.1 GCA_017990795.1 Deltaproteobacteria bacterium | reverse complement strand
TTACCCCGCACCAGCCCATACGCGGGCACATCGCGCGTCACCACCGAGCCAGCCGCAATCATGGCAAACTCCCCCACCGTAATCCCGCACACCAGCACTGCCCCAGCACCGACAGAAGCGCCGCGACAGATGCGGGTGGGAGTCACCACGAAGTCTTGCGGCCCACGCGGACTGCCGTCGGGAAAAATCGCTCGCGGGCGAAGATCGTTGGTGGTACAGGCGCGCGGCCCCAAAAACACGCCATCTTCGACGGTGACGCCCCGATATAGGTAGACGCCGTTTTGAATCTTACAGTGGGCGCCAACGACCACTTCGGTATCGATGTAGCTGTCCTTGCCGACGGAGCAGCCGGCTCCGAGGCGCGCTCCTTCGCGAACCTGAACTTGATTCCAGATTCGGCAGCCCGCGCCAAGCTGCGCTTTGGGTGAGACATCAGCGGTGGGATGGACAAAGGTGCTCACGGCCTAATTTTTGTCCAGCGCTGTAAAAATTTCTCCATAAAAGTTCCGTGTTCTGGCGCTTCGCTGTGACCAACGGTCGGCCCTGTAGCCAGCCAGCACCGCCGTAGACCGCGCCCCTTGTTGACGATGGCCGTCAAGCAGCCACTTTTTTGAGTAGGTGCCGTCGCAAACCCTCCCCGGCGACAGCTTCGTACGGCGCGTCCCTTCTCGACAAAACCATATACAATAATAGGCAATACGATTAATCTCTTAGCTAAGTTATTGCCTTGTGCTGAAGGCAATATAGGCCAGCAATATGGGGGAATTATGCACAATCGAATAGCGTTCTTTATGGCATATAAGCCGGTGCCGTTTAAGCAAACTGTGATGGCTACACTTTTGCTGCTAAGTGCCTGCCAAGGCACCACCACCAACGGCAACGGCGACATGACAGTTATCGATGCCCGCCGCAGCCAAGGCAACGAGTCCATCGGCAAGGTCTGCGACGACCGCAACCTGTGCGCCAAAGATGCCAAGGGCAATGACGTCCGCTGCGCCAGTGCTCGCCCCTTTGATGCGGTCGGGTTCTGCGCACCTTCGTGTACCGTCAACGCCGACTGCGACACCGGGCTTCCGGGCATCGGCGCCTGCGCCAACATGGGCGGCAAGAGCGAGTGCGTCCTGTTTTGCGACCGCCAGCACATAAACACCAAAAAAGACTGCCCCACCGACTGGACTTGCGAGCTGGTCCAGAACTTTTACACCTGCGTACCGCCTCAGACGCGCTTGTCTGCGCCCGATATGTAGTCGCTTGGTCCCAGCTGCTGCCGCGATACCTTAGAACCGTAAAAGCCGCACCGGTACGCCACGGCCCAGAGCGATCCGAGACAAGTTTTCTTTCTGAATGAGGTTGCCGTTGCTAGGGTGCCGCAATGCTGCCACGCGCCCTGGCTCACCTGACCGCAGGACTGCCCCGAGCCTACTTTGTCCTGTGGGCGGGGATGCTGATCAACAGCCTCGGCGGCTTTCTGATGACCTTTTTGGCCATCTACCTGCGTGAGCAGCGCGGCTTTTCGATCGAAGAGGCGGGGCTGGTGCTGGGTCTATTTGGACTGGGTCACACCGCCTCGGGCCCCATCGGAGGAGCCCTGGCCGACCGAGTAGGACGACGCAAGACCTTGATCCTGGGTTGCCTGCTGGCGGCGATCACCATGCTCGTGCTGGGAGCCGCCCGCGTGCGCTGGCAGCTGTGGACGGTAACGGGGCTGCTTGGACTGGTCTCTGGACTGTGGCGACCTGCTGCCAACGCAGCCGTGGCTGACCTAGTGCCCCCAGAGTCGCGCACTCGCGCCTTCGCTCTGATGTACTGGGCTATCAACCTTGGCTTTGCGGGGGCGGCGATCTTGGCCGGCGTCCTCGCCAAGTTCAGCATGTGGCTGCTCTTCATCGGTGATGCCAGCTCTACCCTGCTGTTAGCGGTGGTCGTGTTCTTCTTCGTTCCCGAGACCCGCCCGACGCAGACAGCGCACAAGCAGCCGCGCCCTAGCCTCTTTCTGCCGTATCAGGACAGGAGCTTTTTGGCGTTTTTGGCCACGCAGCTGCTGGTGGTGTGGATGTTTCTGCAGCATGTCTCGACGCTGCCGCTGGACATGCGCGCCCATGGAATCTCGATGCAGGGCTTTGGTCGTCTGCTGGCCATCAACGGCGTGCTGATTGTGCTGCTGCAGCCGCTGACCATTCGGCTGGTCATGCGCGTCCGCAGGTCACGCATGCTGGCCATCGGCGCGCTGCTGGTCGGCCTGGGCTTCTGCCTGCCGGGACTAAGTCCAACGCTGCCGGTCTATGCGCTGAGCATCGTCGTGTGGACCCTTGGAGAGCTGGCGTTCTCACCGCTGGTTCCGACAGTGGTTGCCGACCTCGCCCCACCCGAGCTGCGTGGCAGCTATCAAGGCGGTCTGCAGCTTATCTGGGGTATGGCCTCGCTGCTGGGTCCTAGCTTGGGCTCGTTGGTGATGGGACGACTGGGAGCGCGGGTGCTGTGGCTGGGCTGCTTGGCGCTTGGCATCCTGGCCGGTGGCCTACACCTGCGACTCGGACCGACCCGGCGTCTGCGACTGCTCTCACTGCCAGACGGCGATGCCGCTGCGCGTCGCGAGGATGGTCTAGCCAATTGAATCTATGGCATGCTGGTAGCAGCAGACATGCTTGATCCTCCTCGTTTGGGATTGCTGCGGTCTAGTAAGCTGATGCGGCTAGCACAGCT
>JAGNNG010000484.1 GCA_017990795.1 Deltaproteobacteria bacterium | reverse complement strand
CACCACAGCTACTGCGTCATAACGCGCACGCCGCGCGCCGGAATCATCACGGTGGGTCCTGCCACCGTCTCGCCGGTAATACCGTCGGTGAAATTCCCGCCCGGCAGCCCGCCCACCATCTTGGCCGAGTCGCTGCGGTTTACGACCACGTACACGGTGTCGCTGCCCTCGACCATCTTGTAGGCCCAGGTGTCGTCGCTGGATGACAGCGTCGTACGAGTCCCGCGCCGCAGCGCAATGTGAGCCTTACGCAAGCTGCCCAGCTTCTTGTGCCGATCCAGCAGCAGCTTCTGCCCGTTGTTGTAGCCAGCCGCATTCCAGTCCATGAAGCGCCGGTTGTCAGGATCGCCCGCGCCCGCCAGCCCAATCTCGTCGCCGTAATAGATCAGCGGCACGCCCCGATTGGTCATCAGCAGCGCCATCGCTACCGCCATCCGCTCGTAGGCCTCGATCTCAGTGACGGTGCCGGGCTTGTTGACGAAGTTGCGATCCTTGCCGCCCGACCACACGTCGTTCCACAGCGGCGAGTTCTGCGCAAAGTGGATCGTGCGCGGCACGTCATGGTTGCCAATAAACGTCGAGTTCAGCCCCGAGCCGTAGTAGCTGACGTTGGCATCCATAAAGCCGATCAGGTCCTGCATCTTGCCCTGGCGCAGCAGCACCTTGCCGTTCAGCTCGGCGCGCAGCGGAAAGTCAAACTGCCCGTCGAGCTTCTTGCACGGATCGATGAAGCTCTTAATCAGCGCCTTGTCGCCGGTATAGGTCTCACCGACCAGATAAACGTGCTCTTTGGTCTTGGGCTCAACCTCTTTGATCAGCCGGTCGCGCAGCTCAAGCAGCCACGACTGCTCAATGTGCTTTACCGCATCCAGCCGCAGCCCATCGATCTTGTACTTGGTCACCCAGTCGAGCGCGTTTTGCACCGAGAAGTTGCGCGCGTCGGTGTTGTTAAAATTAAAGTCGGGCAGATAGTCGCGGAACCAGCACTGCGTCGCCTTGCCACCATCCCACGGACAGTCGGGCGAGCCACAGATGCACTGCCGTCCACCGCCCAGGTCCAGCGGGTTAAACCAGTCGCGGTGCGCGCTATAAACCGGCGAGTCTTTGTGGACGTGGTTCATCGCATAATCGACCACAATCTTGATGCCCTTGGCATGCGCAGCGTCGACCATGGCGGTCAGCTCAGCCTCGGTGCCAAAGCGGCGCTCGGGCTTGGACAGGTCGCGCGGCCAGTAGCCGTGATAGGCGGTGTAGTTGCGGCCATCGTCGCCGATGCCAATCGCATCGGTGTTGTCCATCGGCACCGTGATCCACAGCGCGTTTACACCCAGCTGACCAAAGTAGTCGGCCTCAATCTTTTGCTTCAGGCCCGCCCAGTCGCCACCTTGCCAGTTGGCCGACGAATCCAGGCCTCCCGCCGTCGATGGCGCATTGTTCGCGGCGTTGCCATCCAGGAAGCGATCGACAAAGACGAAGTACAGGACCGCGTCGCGCCAGTCGAAGCCGCCCATCGGCATCAGGTTGCACATCGGAACCGGGTCGGCGCAGCTGTACTTGTCACAAGTGATGCCCGACAGCACCGAGTTCATGCCGCCAAAGCCATCCGACTCGCCGTTTGGATTTTCGGGGTCGGCGATCCACGACTCTTTGCCAGCCGCATCGACGATACGAATCTTGTACAGAAACTTCGTCACCCACGGCACATCGGGAATGGTGACGCGCCACAGTTGGCCGTCGAACTTAAACGCGTCGCCTTTGACCCACGCGCCCATTCGATAGTCGCCGCGCAGCTCGACCGACTTTTCGTCGCCTTTGGTGACGCCGTTAAAGCCTTTCCACACAAACTCGCGCGGACAGCGGCGCTCGGACTCGGCGCACATCGGCAGCACCGGCGGCATTCCGCCCGAGCCCGAGCCCGAGCCATACGAGCCACCACCCGGCTGCGGACCCGGATCAAACGGATCTCCCGGCGTACCGCCAGCCGTCGAAAAGTCCGAACATGCGCTGAGCAGCGACGAAAAACCGAGCAACAAACCAAGCGCCAATGCGCGAGCTTTTGTCTTTATCGGGGCGGCGGGCAGACCTGCACTGGTGACAAAGCGTGTCATCACGACTCCTGATGCGACCGTCGGAAAGAGAGCGGGAAAGCCTCTGAGATGTCGTGCAGAAAGCCGCTGCACCAGCAGCCACCGCACAACCAGCCGCGAACTTAGCGAGATTTAAGCGCGCTCGTAATTAAAATTCGCGGCCCGAAGCGCAGGCAGCAAGCAAACATTCTGCTGAAGTTACGACGAGAGGCGGCGCTAGCTCGACTTGCTGGGAGTCGCGCTCTTGGCCCACTGCCCGCGCGTGACGACGGGAACTTGCAGCGCCCGCTCGCGCTCTAGATCCAGGTTGCCCAGATGCAGCGACAGCGGCGACTGCACCCACTTGAAAATCGCCCGCGAAAAGAGCCGCGCAAACTTGTCCGTCCACGCCTGAAGCTGCGCCTCGGGAAACTCGGGGAACATCTGCAGCAGCATCGGCGCAATCTCGGCGGGCGACAGCTTGTCGGCGGCGTACAGCGCCAGGCACGCATCCAGCACCGGATACGGCATCAGGTCGCGCTCGTCTTCTTGGTTTGGCGCTAGCTCGGCACTGGCCGGAATCTTGATCGTCTCGGTAATCCCCGACAGCCCCGCCGTCTGCAGCAGGTAGTCGAGCAG
>JAGNNG010000036.1 GCA_017990795.1 Deltaproteobacteria bacterium | reverse complement strand
CAGGAAGCGGTAGGGGCCGTAGTCGAAGCTCTCGCCGGTCAGGTTCAGGTTGTCGGTGTTAAGGACGCCGTGGACAAAGCCGGCGGCGGTGTAGCTGGCAAACAGGTACGCCAGGCGCTGGCTGACCTCGCGCAGCAGCGACTCGGGCGACGGAGAAGGCAGGTGGGGAAAGTGAGTGGCGCAGGCAAAATCCACAAGGGCGCGCAGGCGCTGCTGGTCACCCAGGTGGGCCAGCCGCTGGAAGCTGCCCAGGCGCAGGTGACTGTGCGACAGCCGCACCAGCACCGATGAGCGCGTCGGCGAGGGCTCGTCGTTTCGCTGCAGCATCTCGCCGGTCTCAAACAAGCTGAAGCTCTTTGAGGTGTAGACGCCCAGGGCTTCGAGGCGCTCGGTACACAGCACTTCGCGAATGCCGCCTTTCAGCGTCAGCCGACCATCGCCGCGTCGCGAGTAAGGCGTTGGGCCGCTGCCTTTGGTTCCCAGATCGAGCAGTCGCCCCGTCGCGTGGTCGCGCAGCTGTGCAAACAAGAAGCCCCGTCCATCGCCGAGGTCGGGGTTGTAGACGCCAAACTGGTGGCCGTGATAGCGCAGCGCCAGTGGCTGGGGCAGGTTGCCTGCAAGCGGCTCAAACGCCCAGAAGTGCCGCTGCCACTGCTCGGGCGTTAGCTCGCCTAAGCCCATTCGCGTCGCCCAGCCTTGGTTCCGGTAGCGCAGTCGAGCCACGGGAAACTGCGCGGGCGCTACGGCATCAAAAAAGCCGTCACCCAGCCGCAGCAGCTGTGGGTCTGGTTGACCAAATGGGTATGGCGGGGCAGTTGGCACGGGTCGCTCCTTATGCGGCACCATAGCGCGGACTTTGTTTTTTGCCGGGACTGATTGAGCAGAGGTGTTGCTAGGGAGTACACTTAGCTCGTCGCTGTGCGCTCAAACTCGACCCCAGTGCCTCGCTTGTCCAGTCGCTTTGACCCATTTCGCTATTTCAAGTGGGGTGGGCTGGCTTTGGTGACGCTGACGCTGCTGTCCACGGTGGTCTTTTGGAGCTTGGGGCACCTGTATCACCGTCCCGACTGGACCTGGATGAACTGCCTTTTTATGGTGGTCATCACGCTGACGACGATCGGCTACGGCGACTGGCTGGAGCTGCGTGGGCTGCATCTGGCCGAGGCCTTTACGATGCTGCTGGCGATGATTGGCATCGCTGCCCCGGCGTTTTTGGTGTCCAACGTCACCGCGCTCATCGTCGAGGGCCTGTTCACAGACATTTTTCGGAGGCGTCGCATGGACAAGCAGATCGCCAAGATGTACGGCCACATCATCGTCTGCGGCGTGGGGACCACCGGCTTTCACTGCGTAAACGAGCTGCGCGGCACCGGTCGTGAAGTCGTGGCCATTGATCGCGACGAGGAAAAGCTCAAGCGGCTGTGCGATGAAGTGGGCGAGTTCCCTTACATCGTGGGCTCTGCCGAGTCAGATGAGGTGCTGCGGCGGGCAGGCATCGAGCGAGCCTCGGGTCTTTTGGCCTGCTTGACCGAGGACAAAGACAACGTCTTTGTGACGCTGACGGCGCGCTCGATGAACAAGCAGCTGCGGATCATCAGCAAGGTGCTAGAGGACCAGAGTCGGCGCAAGCTCGGCATCGCTGGCGCCAACGGCACGGTGAATCCAACCGCCATCGGCGGTCTGCGCTTAGTGAGTGAGCTGGTGCGGCCAACGGTGGTGACGTTCTTAGACAACATGATGCGCGATCGCGACAGCTCGCATCGGTTTGAGGAGCTGGTGGTGGAGACGGGCTCGCCCATCGCGGGTCGCACGCTGCTAAGCGCCAACCTACGCAACCAGCGCACGCTGGTGGTCGCAGCCCGGCAGCCCGGCGAGACCAGGTTTATCTACAACCCGACTCCGGATCTGTTGCTTGGGCCGGGGGTTGTGATCGTGCTCTTGGCTTCGACGGCGGATCTACAGCAGGTGCGTACGCTGTTTCAAACACCTGCGGCGGCGCCTGGTCAGTCTTAAGCTCAGCCGTCGGTCTGGCGCTGCTACAGCCAGTGCCACAGGATGGCAGCCAGCGCGATGCGATACAGACCAAAAGGCCACAGCCCGTAGCGGCGCAGGTAGCGCAAAAAGCCGCTGATCACCAGCAGCCCGACGACAAAAGACACCAAAAGACCTAGCGCTAGCTGTGGTGCGCCGATGGCAGAGAGCAGCAGGGGTCCTTCTTTACGCAGCTCATATAAGGTGGCGGCCCCCAGCGTGGGCAGCGCCAGCAGGAACGCAAAGTCGGCGGCGGCGGCGGTGCTCAGGCGGACGAGCTGGCCACCGGCAATGCTGACCATCGAGCGTGAGGTTCCCGGCCACAGCGCCAGCGCTTGCAAGAGCCCCACCAGCAGCGCTCGTCCTGGCGACAGCTCGGCGGCGCTTTGCAGCAGGTCTTGCCGCTTTTGCTGCAGGCGATCCATCAGCAACATGACCAGGCCACCAACGAGCAGCGCCAGCGCAACCGGTCCGGGCGCAAACAGTGCGGCCTTGATGCGCTTCCCAAACGCGTAGCCCAGGAGGAGGAGCGGCAGCGAGCCCAGCACCAGATTCACCAGTAGCTTTTGCGCGGCTGGCTCCTTTTTCCAAAGACCGGTGGCGGTTTTTAGCAGCGTGTCGCGATAGTAAAAGACCGCTGCCAGCAGCGCGCCCAGCTGGATGACCACCGAGTACGCGTTTGCCGCCTCACCGTGAATGCCCAGGGCGCGACTGACCAGGATCAGATGTCCCGTCGATGACACGGGTACAAACTCGGTTAACCCCTCGACAATTCCAAGGACTAGCGCCTGCCACAGCTCCATGGTCAGAACGGTATCGTGGAGCGATATCGGTGTACAAGCGGCCACCTGTCCACAGAGTCGCCATCGTAGAGAGTGCAAAGCCGACTAGATGCACGGCGCTGCTGAACCGACGCAGAGTTTGGCGTGGGCCAGAACCTCGGTGGCGTCTGATATGCTCGATGCTGGTCGATTTCGAAGCGCTGCTTGAGAGACCGGCAGGGGCGGATTGGAGAGCGCGCTCGTGCGTGTCTTCCTGATCGCGGCAGCTTGGCGTTCGGGCTCTTGGGCAGCCTCTTAGACTGCAACAATATTTGGGGGGAGTAGATAGATGTCAAACGAGACCATCAAGGGTGGATGTTCAGCAGAGCAGTGTGCAAGTCGTCGCGAGATCCTCGCTGCTGCAACGGTTGCGGCAGCCGGGGCCGTTCTTGCCGGCTGCGGTGGCACGGAAGATCCGGGGACTGGGGCCGGAACATGTACAACGGCACCCACTGCTAGCTCGGTGACCGTCAGTGCAGCGTCGGATACGCTGCCAGTCGGCACTGCGATGGCGGTGCTGTTTAACAAAGACCAAAGCGCGCTTTACATCGCGCGTGACGCTGGCGGTTACATGGCCATCGAGCAGACCTGCACTCATGCTGGCTGTCCGGTGAGCCTTGCCCCCACAAAAGACAGCTATGTCTGCGGATGTCATCAGTCCAAGTTTGCGCTGGATGGCAAAGTCACCGGCGGCCCGGCAACGCTGCCGCTAAAGTTTTTTGCTCTGTGTCGCAACTCGACGGGTCAGCTGGTGGTGGATACCGCCATCAAGCTGCCCAGCAGCGCTGCGCGCGTAAAGTAGTAACCGCGCTTTGAGGCAGCGGCTTGCTGCTGCCTTAACCTATCTTTGCCGTCGAGAGCCGGGCTGCTTGCCACAAATCGCTGGGCGAGCATCGGCAAATGCACCGGCTACGGCTTGCCCTTGCATATGATGGCATCTGCCACTGGCCATGTTTGAAGCCAAAACCACTCCGGGATTTTTTGCGGTGCCGCCGACCTCGCGGTTGCGCTGGCTGGTGCGGCTGCGCTGGCTGGCGCTGCTTGGCGTCGCGGTCGGCTTAGGCGTGGCGCAGGCGGCGCGGTTTGCTTGGGTATCGGCGGGTCCGATCGCAATCGCGCTGGCGGTGGGGGTCTTTTACAACCTGGCATTTTTGGTGCGGCTGCGCAGGTTGGAGCACAGTGCTCAGCGGGCGCTGCGGGCGATTGTCGACGCTGCGGGCTCTGCTTCCGGGCAGGCAGACGCTGACGTTAGCGTCAGTACCATTCGGGCGCTGGCCGAGGTCGCAGGTACGTCCCCGGAGCGCAGCGGCAGGCGCGGGCTTTGGTATTTGCGCCGCATTGGCGACAGGCTGCGGGGTCGGGACGTCCCGGGCAGTTCCTCTTCACCATCGATCAAGACCGACGGCACGCGAGAGCTGGAGCTGCAAGCCCTGGCCGACGTGGGAGCCCTGACGCTGCTCTTGCTGGCCAGCGGTGGGGTTCGCAACCCGATCAGCATGTTCTTCGGCTTTCATGTCGTGATCGGCGCGATGCTGGGCTACTTCCGAGGCGCGCTGTTTGCTGCCGCTGTGGGCTTGCTTGGCATTGGCCTGCTGGTGGTGGCAGAGCACTTTGGCTGGCTGCTGTCGCAGGCGCTGACGGCTCCGCCGCTGTGGCTGACTGCGGGGGCGGCAGTGCTGACCGTGGCGTGCCTAGCCTACTTTGCGCTGGGAATGATGCGCTTTGTCGAGCGTGAGCAAGGTCGTGCCCTGCGAAACTACGATCTGCTGCTGGCGGCGCTGGATACCTTGCATGTCGGCCTAGAGCTAGTGGACCCCGACGGGCGGCTGCTGCTTGCCAATCGACGGGCCGCGACGCTGCATCCGTGTGCTGATGGTCAGTGGAAGCTGCCGGCGGGGCTGGCTGCGAGCAGCGGGGACGATGGTCAGCCGCGCCGACTGGCCCACACGGAGGCCGGAGAGGCGCGTATCTACGAGATGTTGGCATTGTCTGGCTGGGGCGCCGATGGTGTGCGAGCCTTCATTTATGTCGATCGCACCGAAGCCACTGTTAATGAGCAGCGCGCGATCATGCTAGAGCAGCTGGCGAGCCTCGGGCGTGCGATGCAGCAGGTGGCGCACGAGCTAAATACGCCGCTGGCGAGCATCCAAACACTGGCAGTGGACCTGTCGCACGCCAAGGTGGACTCTGACTCGGTGGAGTCGATTCAGCTGATCATTGATGAAGCCCGTCGCTGTCGCGAGATCTCGCGTGAGCTGCTGTCCACGGCGCGGCTTGGCAGCCATACGCCGGTGCATACCGTGGTGGCAGAAGTGGTCAGGCGGGCCGCACGACTGGCTTACGGTCGGCAGCCGGGTCGCGCCAGCGTCAACCTGGTCGGTGACCTTGATGCCTCGTGTGTGACCGACGGTGATCGCTTGTTACAGATCTTGGTGAACCTGTTGCAAAATGCCCGGGATGCATCCGATCAATCGGTGGAGGTCAGCTTGCATGACTCAACGGAGCAGGTCTTGCTGACGGTGCGCGATCGCGGTCCAGGGCTCTCTGAGTCGGTGCGGGCGCGGCTGTTTGAACCATTTGTCAGCACCAAGCCGCCGGGCAAAGGCACGGGCTTGGGGCTTTACACGTGTGCACGCCTGGCTCACCAGCTGCGCGCAGAGCTGACCGTGCAAAATGCGGAAGGTGGCGGGGTGGTCGCGCGCCTGGCCCTGCTGAAACAGGCAGAGATTGTCACAGCGAGTTCATCATGAGTCTCCGCGCTGTTTCAGGCTCTGGTGTCGATGTCGGAAGCTCTGCCCAAGAGAACCTTGGTAGCAAGTATGCGGCAGGCGCTGGTGGCCTGTTGCCAAGGGTCTTTCTTGTCGATGACGATGCCACCTTTCGTCGTGCTATGGCCAAGGCCCTGGGGCGCAAGGGCCTACAGATCACAGAGCTTAGCGGTGGCATGGCTGCGATCTCGGCGCTGATGGATGAAGGCTGCTTGGCAGACGTGATGATCCTTGACCTGCAGATGCCGGAGGTCTCGGGGATGCAGGTGCTGCGGCAGACGCCGCGCCGACGACCCAAGACCATCGTGCTTACGGGGCACGGCACGATCCCCGAGGCTGTTGAGGCGATGCGGCTGGGCGCTTTTTCGTTTCTGCAAAAGCCGCTGGATGCCGACGAGCTGCTACCGGTCATTCATCAAGCGCTGGCCAGTGAGCTCAGAGGTCGCGAGCAGCTGGTGGGGGACTCGGCAGTGATGCGGTCGCTGCGCGAGGTGCTGTCTAACTTTGCGCAGGCCAATGACCCGGTGCTGTTATACGGCGAGACGGGGACGGGGAAGGAAGTGGCTGCTCGCTATATGCATCAGTGCTCGCGGCGGGCAGGGCTACCGATGGTAGCCATCAACCTGGCCTGTTTACCGCGTGAGCTCTGTGAGAGTGAGCTGTTTGGGCATGCCAAGGGGGCGTTTACGGGGGCAGATCGACGCAAGCGCGGGCTGTTTGCTGAGGCAGGGCAGGGCACGCTGTTCCTAGATGAAGTCAGCGAGCTACCCATTGAGCTACAGCCCAAGCTGCTGCGGGCGCTGGAGATGCGAACCTTTCGCCCTGTCGGTGAGGTTAAAGAGGAGCCGCTGCAGGCCAGCCTGATCTGTGCCACCAACCGCGATCTGCGGAGCCTGGTGCGCCAAGGTAAGTTTCGAGAAGATTTGTACTACCGATTGGCCGTGTTACCGGTGGTGCTACCACCGCTGCGTGAGCATGCCGATGACATCGGACAGATCGCCGAGCACTGGCTGCAGAAGGTGGCGCAGTCGAGTCCTCTTCATGCGGAGACGGGGTTGAAGCTGACCTCGGATGCCCATGCGGCGCTGGCCCGGCATGACTATCCCGGCAACGTGCGCGAACTGGTCAACGTCATCCGCAGGGTGTCGCTGTTTGCGCAGGGCGGGGTTGTCGACGGTGAGCTAGTGCGGCGCATGTTGGCTGAAGACCCGTTTCGCACGCTGCGACCCCAGGCTTTCACGGGGCCGATGGGCATTACTGAATCGCACTCGCCGCAGCCTGCGACTCCTGCGCAACAGCTAACCAATGGGGAGCTTTCAGGCCTAGAATCCCGTCGCTTAGGTGCCACACAACATTTCCCAACTTCATCGCTTGCCAGCCAAAGTCGGCCTTTGTTAGTCTCCGTGGCCGCAGGCGCTCCGCTCTCGCTGCGTGAGCTGGAAATTCGACACATCGAACAGCTACTAAGAGAGCACAAGAACATCACCATGGTTGCCAAACTTCTTGATATAGACCGACGGACGCTGCAGCGAAAGCTGCGCGGTCTTGGCATTGAGTGGCGTGATGAGTAGCGCGAGGGCCATGGCAGCACGCAGGCCTGACAAGGCAGCAAGCTTGCTTCTGAAAATCAACACGATGAGCGTACGCAGCAACAGTTCACGTAACACGCAGGGGTGCGGCATTATGCCGTGGCAATTTGCCGCGCCCTTTCGCAGCCGGAGGGTTGGTGCACATGTGCCGACCGCCGCAGCCCTTGAAAACCCAGGAGTTCAGGGCTTTTTAGGGCGCACCGCAGCCGGCACAGAGATTGCTCAAGAGGCCCTGTGACATGACTATGCAGCCGATGGACAACCAACGATTTGTATTCCCGCCATGGACGAATGCGCTCCCGCCGCTGTCCCTGGCAGCCGTAACAATGGGATTGATCGGTACCATCTTCGGGATCTGGTACTACTTCTCGCCCCGACATACAGATGTCGGGTATCAACCGGAACAGCCGATTCCGTACTCTCACAAGCTTCATGCGGGAGAGATGGGAATGGACTGTCGGTACTGTCACGTCGGCGTTGAAAAGAGCGCTGTCGCGTCAGTTCCTCCCACCCAGGTCTGTATGAACTGCCACGCCCAGGTGAAGAAGGACTCACCGAAGCTGCAGGCGCTGCGGGACAGCTGGGCAACGGGCAATCCGGTGCCTTGGGTCAAGGTTCACAAAGCTCCGGATTACGTTTACTTCAACCATGCGCGACACGTGACGCGCGGTGTGGGCTGTGTCGAGTGCCACGGGCGCATCGATCAGATGGTGACCGTCAAGCAAGTGCAGCCACTGAGCATGGGGTGGTGCTTGGAATGTCACCGCGACCCGGCTTCCCACCTTCGTCCCGTGGACAAGATCACGACCATGGACTGGGCGCCGCCAAGCGGGGAAACCGCTGAGTCCTTTGGTCAGAAGATCGTTTCAGAAAAGCAGATCGCGCCTCCTACTGATTGCTCTAGGTGCCACCGATGAAGCGAACCCCAATACAGTGGCCCGCCGCTGATCCCAACGAGAAAGTTTATTGGCGCAGCCTGGATCAGCTTGCGGACAAGCCGGAATTTCGTGACTTCCTACAGCGCGAGTTTCCCGACGGAGCCTCCGAGCTAAGCTCGCCGATTAGCCGACGTTCGTTTATGTCGCTGATGGGTGCGTCGCTAGCACTCGCGGGTCTGGCTGGCTGTCGGCGTCCCGAGGAGAAGATCCTTCCGTACACCAAAGCCCCCGAGGACATGGTCATCGGTCTGCCGACGTACTACGCGACGGCAATGCCGCTGGGTTCGGCAGTCTTTGGCATCCTGGTCGAGAGCAACGAAGGTCGTCCTACCAAGATCGAAGGCAATCCAGCGCATCCGATGAGCTTGGGCGCGACCAACTCCTTCGTTCAGGCAGCGCTGCTGGATCTGTATGATCCAGACCGCTCCACTGGCCCAATGGTGGCCGGCAAGGATCACGAGGAAGTTGCTGCAGTTGTTCACGGTGGTGAGCATGGTGAAGGACACGGAGAGGGCCACGGGGAAGGTCACGAAGCTCCGGTTGCCAAGGCTCGCGCCTTTGATCGCAATGATGTTGCCGCTGCGCTGAAGGGGCGACGCGAGAAGCTCGCTGCTCAGCGGGGCAAGGGGCTGGCATTCCTCTCTGGTGCGCTGACTTCTCCGACGCTGCTTCGCCTGCGGGAGCAGATGAAGACGCAGCTGCCCGATGCCAAGTGGCACACCTGGGAGCCGGTCTGCGAGGACAACATCCGCGCGGGCAGTCGGGCTGCGTTTGGCGATGACTTGGTTAGCCACCTGGACCTGGCAAAGGCCGACATCGTAGTCGCGCTTGATTCGGACATGCTGGGCATCTCTGCCGACGCTGTTCGGAATGCGCGGCACTTTGCCGCACGCCGTCGGGTTGAGAAGCCTGGCGACACCATGAATCGTCTGTACGTCGTCGAGTCAGCGTGGACGATCACCGGAACCAATGCCGATCACCGCCTGCGCGTAAAGCCGAGCGAAGTAGCTCTGTTTGCGGCGGCACTGGCCGGGAAGCTCGCAGCTGCTGGAGTTCAGCTTCCTGCCGAGGTTGTGGCGCAGCTGCCTAAGGGCGCGCCAACCTTTGACAACAACTTCCTAGAAGCCGTTGCTGAAGATCTGGTGCGCGCTCGGGCCCGCGCCGTGATCTCCGTTGGTGCGAGTCAGCCTGCTGCAGTCCATGCGCTGGTCCATGCCATCCATGTGGCGCTGGGCGCAGTGGGCGAGTCGGTTTCGTACACCAAGGCTGTTGATGCGGGACGACCGCTCGATCTGGACTCGCTGCGGGATCTCTCGCAGGCGCTGGACAAGGGCGAGGTTGATACCCTGGTTGTCCTCGGTGGCAACCCGGCTTACGACGCTCCGGCAGACCTGAAGCTAAGCGAGAAGCTGGCCAAGGTCGCGGTTGTTCACCTGGGTGAGACTCGGGATGAGACGGCGAAGCTGGCCCAGGTTCACATTCCTCGCGCGCACTTCCTAGAGTCGTGGGGTGATGTGCGCTGCGGTGATGGGACGGCTTCGATTGTGCAACCGCTGATTGCGCCACTCTTTAAGGGCTGGAGCGACATCGAGCTGGTCAGCTACATGATTAGCGGCGGCTTTACGCGCGGCTACGAGCTGGTTCGTGAGACCTGGCGTGGCGTGGCTGTCGCCAAGATGCCGGCACCGCCTCCGCCGCCTCCTCCAGTTGAGGTTGCTCCACCTCCTGCACCTGCAGGGAAGAAGGGTAAGCTGGCCAAGGCTGCAGCGGCTGTGGCTCCGGTTGTTGCTGCAGTG
>JAGNNG010000483.1 GCA_017990795.1 Deltaproteobacteria bacterium | reverse complement strand
GAGTACGCGCACGGCTCACGCATGCGCAGCTGGATGCCCGAAAACGGCATGTAGTCAAAGTCGATGTGGCGAATCGTGGACTCGTAGTTTTTGCGCAGCCCTTTTTCATCGGTGGGCTGCTTGATGAGCAGGAAGTTTGGCACCAGGCCGCCGTGGCACTTGGGATTGGTGCAGGTCATCTTGTCCATGACCGGCTGCACCTCTTTGACGAAGCGCTCATACGACGGGGGCTTGGGCGGCGGACACACGGTGATGGGACGAGCGCGCAGCCAGCTAACGACGGTGCTATCTACGCAGTCGCCTTTGCCGCCGAGCCGATGACCGCCACCGTGCGGCTCCTCGTTGCGGGCGGTGCGCAAAAGCAGGCTCTGCTCGGGATGCGACAGATCCTCGACCCGCGCCAGCAAGGTCAGGTAGGTGTGCAGCACTGCAGAGGAGCCCAGCTCACCCTCAAACAGGGTCATGTCGCCAGCGCCACCGCCGTGACAGCTGCTGTCGGTGCAGCCGCGCTTGGCCACGGCAGGCAGCACGACGCGCGCAAAGTCGGGCAGGCTGGGCAGGCGCTTGTCGATGCGGGTCTCGGCCAGGTCACAGGTCACTTCGGGCGACAGCGCAACGTACGAGTAGATGCGCCGGTACACGCACGACATCGGATCAAACGCCTGCTTATGAATGCCGTCGCTGGCGTTCAGGGCTTTGACCACCGTGCCCATCCACGGCGAGTGGTTGTTAGGCCGCGTGACCGAGAAGGCAATATACGCCTCACTAAGACCCGGCGGAGTGGTCAGCAGGCTGGCCAGGTTAAAGCGCGTCTGCGCCTTGGCATCCCCGCCGTGACAGCTGGCCGTTGAGCAGCCCGCCGCCGTCAGGGCCGGCGCAACCTCGCGCACAAAGCGCGCCTTGGTGTCGGGGACTTCTTCCTTGCAATCGACCTCGGGGCGCTCGCCAATCCAGGCAATCAGGCGCCTATAGTCACAAGACTTCTCGTCGAGGTTGTGGCCGCCGTTGTGCGGAACCTTGCCGATGGCCTTCTGGATAAGCAGGCTGTTCTCCGGGTTTTTCCGGTCGAGACGCTCGCTGATGACGCGGTAGTTGCGGACCTCGTTGCCCAGCTCAAACTGCAGGAAGAAGCCGCCGCCGCGCATCATGCCGTGACAGGTGCCGCCCGAGCAGCCCATGTGGTCTAGCAGCGGACGCACAAACTTGGTGTAGCGCTGGTCGGAAAACGGCAGGCCCCGCTTGTCTTCAGCCGCGCCAGGCGACGCCGCCACGGGAGCCGTCGCGACAGGGGTGGTTACAGCAGCAGGCGAGGTCGGGGCGGTGGCTTTGCGCACAATCCGTACGCTTTGGTTGTTCGGACGCACCTTGCAGCCCGTCTCTAGCAGCCCGGCGCACAGCCCTAGCCCCACCACCACCACCGATAAGCGCGACCACGCTGTCCCGCAGCGGCCCAGCAGGCTTTTAGCAGCGGCGGCGGTCGATTTGTTCGTCATGGCTTAAACTCCAGTTTCTGCGGGCGACCCAGCGACTGTAGAAACAGCCGCAGCGGGGCACCTTCATCTGATTGCAAGGCGTTATAGGCCTTCATCGCGGGCTCGGCCTCGCCGCCGTGCATGAGGATCGCCGCCTCAATGCTACCCGCGCGACCGTCGTGCATATACGGTGCCGACGCCGACAGACCCCACAGCGGTGGCGTCAGCCAGTACGAGCGTCCCACGCCTCGGTAGTTGCGCGGCTCGGCCAGCTCTTTGCCCATGTCGTGACGACGCAGGTCGCTGTACAGCCGCACCGTCTTTTGCCGCGTGGCCATGCCTGCGGGCGTCAGCAGTGGCGATAGGTCAAGCCGAGGTCCCGAGCTCACCGTTGGGCCCAGCGTGACCACCGGGTTTTGCAGCGGCAGCTCGGGAACGTGACAGCTGGCGCAGCCAATCTTTTCAAACAGCTCGGCACCGCGCCCCAGCTGCATGGCGTACGTCGAGTGCTCGGTCGCTTCTTCCACCGGCAGCGGCAGCGAGGCAATAAACGTCGTCAGCGCCGTCACCATGCCTTCGGTGGCTTCCCGCGTCACGCCGTCGGCATCGGGATCATCAGGCGGGCCATCGCCCAGCAGCACGGCGCGCAGCGGCCCTTGCACTTGCAACAGCTCCTCGGCCTGAATGCCTAGGTTTTGCTGCAGCGCCTCGACGATAGTCTGCCGTAGCGTGGCGGTGGTGCCTTTCCAGCCAAAGGGCCGCACCACCAAGTCCTGACCCACGCCCCGTAAGCCGGAAAAGTCGATGCGCCCCCGGTCAGACATGCCAAGCGAGCCAAACGAGACCCCTTTTGCCAATAGCGGCTGCTGCTGACCGGGCTTTAAGCTGCGAGCGGCGGTGGTGGCTTGCGCGCGCAGTTCCTCGGTCATCTCGGCGGCCAGCTGCTGCAGCACCGCGGCCCCAAGCAGCGGCTTTGGATTACGGGCCAGCGCCCCATCTGGATGCTCACCGTCGCCATCCAAAAAGGTGTTGTCGATCATAAAGCCGGCACCACCCAGGCCATTTGTATGGTGACAAGCGACGCAGCGAGTCGCGTCCGGTCCGCCAAACTCGTGGCCTTGCACATGGCGCAGGTTTGGAGCCGAACTTTTACCAGCGATGGGGTTTTTGCGCGCAAAAAGGCCGTTGCCCAGACCCTGCGCGGTCCCAAAGTCGATGGTGAAAAGCTCTTGGCCAATG
>JAGNNG010000035.1 GCA_017990795.1 Deltaproteobacteria bacterium | reverse complement strand
CGCGCCGAGCCTAGACGGTGACGCAGCACCTCGGTCGGCAGCGACTGCGCATCCAGATGCTGACGAATGCCGCTGTCGGGTCGCAGCGGCTCCACTGCATACTTGCCGCTTAGCTTCTGGCCATCCAAGAACTCGCCGACGCTGCGCAGCCGCAAGATGTAGCGGATCTGCGCATCGGACGAGACCGGTGCCGACGGCCCCACATCGATCGCATGCACAAAGCCGCCGGCCAGCGCCAGCCGCGCCGGAGTACTGCGCGACCCCTGCCCCGGTACTTGCAGCACCCCTGCCCGACCTTGCGCTGCCAGCCGATGCAGCAGCCGCGCTAGCTCCAGCGGCTCAAGACGATGTTCCGTTGCGGTCATGGCTGGTTTGCGTCATCAAGCGATGACCACAGCAGGGTACGACTCACCGGGCGGGCCTGTCACTCACAGCTGCGCTGCCGCCAAATAGACTTTGTTATTGCTGTCATCGACGACCTGCAGCGAGCTACGAGCCGCCTCTGGCAAGTTGCCACGCAGAGACTCTAGGCGATGCCGCTCGATCAAGAAGAAGATGCGGCGCCCGCGATGACTGGTCAGGTAGGCCTGCAGCTTCTCGACGTTCTTGTCGCCCAAAAAGACCGTCTTTTCGGCGGCGTCGATGTGGTGGTCGTAGATCTGGTTGCAGGTGTAAAAGTTTTCGCCGCGCCAGTACATCATCCAGGCGACGACGGGCTCCTCGGGGCCTTTGCGCAGGCGATAGTAGGAGGCAAAGACGTGCTTTTGGCTCCAGTGCGGGGAAATATCGACCATAAAGCGATCGAGCACCCAGCAGGTCCACAGCACCGCAAGCAGCGAGAACGCCGCCAACATCACAGTGCCCCGGCGTTGTGCGGGCTGGCCATCTGCCTCGTTGCCAAGGCGCAGGGACCGACGCCCAGCCACCAGCATCATCAGCAGCCAGGCCATCGCCCCTGCTGCTGGTACCAAGTAGGCCAGACGTACCGTTATCGGCATCAGCTGGCTCGGCGGAATCTTGGACGAAGACAGCGCGGCAATCCGCTCTGCCGATGGAGCCACCAGGATACCGAGCAGCAAAAGCCCGCCGAACAGCGCGGCCAACAGCGGCCAGCGAGGCAAGCGGGAGCCAGCCTCGTGCGGGCAGGCTCGCTCAATTGGCTGATTGCTGCGCGGCGCCAAGAGTGCCAGCAGCGCCGTTCCAACCGTCGCGGCCAGGGCAAACAAGAAGATCTGGTCTCCGTACTCGTAGCGCTGACCGTAGGTGGCCGTGATGGGCCAGGCGCGCCCACTGCCGGGAACATTTACGTAGTCGTAGTTAAACAGCCAGCCGATGCGTGCCGGGAAGTTCGCCAGATCACGCCCCGACAGATAGGTCAGCGGCACGCCAAACATCAGCAGCAGCGCCTTGCCGTCACGCACGCCGCCCGGAGACAGCGCGCGCCCCTGACAAAGCTCATCCAGCAGCAGGCCCGCGAGGATTGCCACCGCCGGTAACGCCGGCAAGATGTAGTGGTGAAACTTGGTATTAACCAGGGTTACGACGACGAAATCGACCAAGAACCAGCACAGGCTCAGCGCCACTAGCTGACGACGGGCCTGGCTGCGCGCATCAGCGGGCTGTAGCCACTTGCCGACCATCAGCAGCGCCGCAGCAGCTACACCCGACCAGGGAAAGAGGCCCACGCCGAGCTGCCGCAGGTAGTAGTCAAAGGTGCCGCGATCGCCGTGACGGCCCTGCGCTCGATGAACGTAGTTGTCGCCAATCAGCTCCATCCAAAAGGGCATGCCGTGGCGAGTCAGCATGGCAACGAACCACGGCGCGCAGCAGCACAAGAAGATCATCACGCCGCGGCCAATCTCTAGGCCGCCCTCGTACTCCAGCAGCTCGCTGAGCGGAGCAGGCAGCCGACTGACCCACGCCGGTCCCTTGCCGGGGCGATGACTGCCCAAAAACTCACTGAGCCGACCGGTCACAAGCAGAAATAGGACCAGCACAATCACGGGCAACGCCAGACCCGCAGGTCCCTTGGCGAGCGTGGCAATGCCGCCCATCAAGTAGGCAACCCATAGATAAATGGAGCGGCGGCTCTTGGCCTCTGCACACCACCACAGCGAAGCAAGAAAGAGCACCGCCAGCGGTAGCACTGCTGCGGCACCGGCCACACGGTAGGAGTGACCGATGATGAGCACCGGGAAGGCTTCTAGGTTAAGCAGGTTGAACACCAGCTGGGGCAGGACGAAGCCGACGTAAAGCAGCATGAACACGTAAAACGCACGGGCATGCGGCCACGAGAGCTGCCAGCGACCCAGCGTCACCGACTTACGCGGTAGCGGCTCGGACAAGTCCAGCGGCTCGGAATCGGAATCCTCAGGGTCGCGACGAAGCGGAAGCAGCGCCAGGCCAGCAAACACCACCGCAATGGTCATCGGGGCCACAAACGCCATGTCGGTCATCGCTTGCCGAGAAATCAGCGCCCACTGGGTGCTGGTCCCGAGGACCACTGCAGACCACAGCGCGGCACGTCGCGATACCACCCGGCGCACCAAGTAATACGTGGCCCAAACACCGACGATGCCAAGTAGCACAAATGGCAACCGCAGCGCCCACTCGGCCTTCCAGCCGACCGTCATCTCACTGGCGAAGAGACTGCTGTCATGACCGAGGCCAAAGGCCTTGAGCGAGATCGCCATCAGCCAGAATGTCAGCACTGGCTTTGAAAAAAATACGCCACTCGCCGGATCTTGCGGAGAGCCTGGCCACCACAGGCTGATCCAGTCGTTGCGCGACACCATCTGTCGGGCAACCTCGCCGTAGTGGGTCTCCCAGGGGTCCCACAATCCGTAGTTTCCAGCGAAGGGAATGTAGAGCAGGCACAAGAATGCCAGCACACACAGCGTCCAGAATCGCTCAGGCGTCATCGCGGGAGGCGGCCCCGCAACAGACGGCGAGGGCGATAGTGACGACGACACATCAGGTTGGCTTGGTTCGCGGAGAGACATCGGCACCCAGTCAGGAGTCAGCACGCTACGTCGACGCACAAAGACAAACGCGAAGGACGATGCCGCAAGCAGGTGCTCGCAATCAAGAGCTATTCACTGCCGCTTGGCCGAGCGGAATGAGGAAGGATCAAGTACCCCAATCACTGCTCGGGCCAAACCAAAGCTGAATTAGTGAGCGAACGAGAATGAAGGGAACTACAGGCGGGCGCTACCAACTTTCTCGATAGCGCCCGGAACAGATCACGCACTCTTGCGAACGCGCTTCTTGATTTCGCCAGCGGCTTGAACGGTCTCTGCAGGCGGCTCAGCAGCGGTTGCTGCTGCCGTCACGCTTCGCTTGCGAGGAGCCCGCAGCTTGGCAGCCCCCTCAGTGGCAACAGCGACCGTGGCGGTCACGTCAGCAGCGCTGACTGTTGCTGACGCTGCAGCCGTCGCCTTACTGCTCTTGCCCGAGGCAGGTGTCTCCTTGGCGGGGGACTCGCCATCGCCTGCTGCAGCGACCTTGCTAACTCGCGCCCTCGGCTTGGCCTTGGGAGCATCTGCGACCTTGGATTCGACGCCTGCCACGGCTGCTCCATCAGTCACCGCGTCAACAGCAGTTGCCTTTTTGGCACGTACTGCCTTCGGCTTCGCTGCAGCCGCAGGCTTGACCGCTTCGTCCGAGTTTGGTGCCGCATCTGCTACAGAAGCGGCAACCACCACTGCCTCAGCCACAGCTGGCGGAGGCAGAGCTTCGGCTGCGGAGGCTTCTACCTGAGCCCGCAGCGATAGTCGAACCCGACCTTCGGCGTCCACGCTCTGCACCACAGCCACGAGCTCACGCCCAGCAGGAAATAGCTTCTTAATGTCGCTGCCCCGGGGCACGTTCAGCTCAGAGTTAGAGAGCAGGCCGCGCGGATACGAAGCCTCGACAACCGTGGGCACCAAGACCCGGACGATGACACCGTTTGTTTCAACTCGGTCCACTCGCACCTTTTGCTGCGTGCCAGCGGCCAGAGTCAGTGCCACCGCAGCTTGGGCCGCCCTGACTTCCTCGATCAGGGATAGACCAATGCGTCGTCGCTCCCGATCTAGCGTAATCACCGTCGAGGAGATCGACTGACCCAGGGTCAATATGTCACGGGGATGAACGATGTGGCGCTCGGCCATGGCCGAGATATGGATCAAACCCTCAACCCCTTGCGACAGCTCGACGAAGGCGCCGAACTGCTCTAAACGAACCACCCGCCCCTCGACCCGCGCCCCTTCAACCAAAGTCGCCAGCGCTTCATCAAGAGGGTCGGCGCGCAGTGCTTTTACACTGGCACCGATTCGCAAGTTGCCCTGAAAGCTGTGGTGCCAGTGGTCATTGCCTGCAGCCACTTCTTCGATCTTGGTGACTTCGACTTCGACCCGCTGACCGACCTTTAGCGATTCCTCAGAGCGCCCCATGGCACGCACGGAGGCGTGAAGCTCGTTCATCGGCACTGTCGCATCCAAGCCGCCGATGTCGACCAGCGCCGTCTGCTCCTGCATCGAAACGACGACACCATTAAAGCGCGCGCCCAGTTGCACCTGCTGACGGGTCTGCTCAGAAAGTGCCCGCTGCTCAACTTCCAGCACGGCCCGGCGTGAAACGACGACCGTGCGCGACTCCTCATCGAAGCGAGTCACACGCAGCGTTAGCGCACGACCGAGATAAATCGATGGGTCCTGGCAGTAGCGAAGCTCAATCTGCGACGACGGCAAGAACGCGCGGACACCGCCGAGGTCAATCTCCAGGCCGCCTTTGTTCATGCCAGTGGCAAGCCCTTGAACCGGCACGCCCTGCTGAAACGCCTGCCGCAGCTGGTCGTTTAGACCTGCGCCCTTTTGCAGCTTGCCGCTAATGACCAGCCCACCCTCTTTGCCACCGACAGAGATGATGTGACCTTCCAGCTTGTCGCCAATCTGAACGGTCAGGTTTCCATCATCGCCGCGCAGCTCCTCAAGCGAGATCATCGCCTCGGCTTTGCCACCAATATCGAGGAAGGCAAACTCTGCGCCGATCTGAACGATCTCCCCTTGAACCAGCTCACCCAGCTCGGGGTCTTTGCGGGCGACAGCTTTACGCGGTGACTTCAGCGAAGCTTCAAACAGCTCTGCGAATGATTCCCCTCCAGCGACGAAAGCACTGTCATCGGGCACTCTGACCGAGGGATCGATGTAGCGGTGCTGCGGTTGCGGCAGAAGTTGAGGAATGGAGTAGGCGTAGGCTTGCCGATAATTTCGGACCGGGGGCTTACGCATTATCGAAGTGGCTCCTTTGCTACGTTACAAGCGGGTCGGGAGTTAATATCGGGAAGGCAGGGTAGCATGTCTACCAGCTCCAGACCACAGTGCGTGGCGGGTATTGCTAGCGAGTGGCGCGAGGACCATCAACGACAGGATTATCGCGAGACGCAAAACTTGCCAGTGAGAAAGCCAGGTCTGCCATCGGCTCAGGATACTTGGAGCGCCATGCAGCCAGCATAGACTTTAATAAGCGTCTCTGCCCTGCTCGCAACGAGCCGTGGGCAAAGTGACCGGGCGCCACACGACAAGCAGCCGGGTCGCCAGGAATGACAGAATCAGCGCCAGCACTTGAGCTGGACATCGACATGCCGCGATCGCTGGCCTCCACGGCTAACGTACACAACCCAAGCAGGTGGAAGCGTGCTCGAAGTCGAATGGTTGGCACTTCGCTTTGAGCCAGTTCGACCAAGCGCTTTAGGTCCACGGGGCCTTGCGGCGGAACAGAGACAGTCGGGTCCTGCACGTGCTCGCCCAACATGGGCTGGATTGGCATACCAAGCGCCCCGCGCAGCTGACCCAGGAGCTGTCGCTCTTCGGCAAACTTTGAGGACGGCTTCGACCCCGCGCCCGACCCATCGACTACGGCCATCGGCTCAGCTGGAGGGCTGGCGGGAGCCGTGACGGCGGTTGCCACTACGCCCTGCCCTGGTGCGACCTCAGGTGTCGTAGTCCCCGCCGTTGGCACAACTGGCGCACTAACAACAGGTGATTCGCTGGTCAAAGGAGCAGCAACCACCGCAGCTTGGGTCGCCGTTGGTCCAGCGCTGATTGCCTTACTGGCCGGGGCATCCACGCAAGCACCTGCAAGTGGATGACGACTGGCCAGCCGCGGCGTCTCGGCCCAAAGACTGGCCAAGCTGATGGTGTCGCTGCCCATCCTTAGAAGCACTGGGTAGTAGCGAGCACTCTGCAGATCGAACAACGTACGCTCCCAGCCCAGACATGCCTCGTTACGAAGCTCTGTAGCTGCAAGCGAGGATTCGGGACGCTCGACCAGCTGCTGATAGCGGTCTAGCAGGAACTCTAGCTGCGCCGGGTTGGTGTAACGCGACACCTTCGGCAAGCCATCTGAACGAACCGGCGGCGCACTCACGCATCCCGCAAGCAGTCCAAGCGCTATCGAGGTGGTTATGCAACCAAGCTGCGCAGATTGAGTCCGGCATAAGAACATGAGTCTGACCCTGCCACCTTGTGAATGGCCACGTCAAGTGTCGAATATCACAGCGAAAATCTAGCGACTCTCCCGACGGTGAAAGTATCTGCTACGCTGCAATCGTGGCTAGATTCTCAATAAAATACAGTGGGGCACTAGTAGGTACCATGTTCCTGCTAGCTTGCCAGGGCGCTCTAAAACTCAACGATCCAGGGGAGGTACGAGACATGGCGACCGCCCCTGATCTAGCGGGCGAGCCAACGCCTGGATTTATCTCGTTCGCGGACATCAATCGCGATCTGGATCGGTTTGAGTATGGCTGCACGAACGGCTTTTCTAGCTGTCATGGTGGCGCGACTCCCACCGGTCTGATGTCGCTTGCGAAGAATGCGAATCAAGACATGACAACGCTGATGGCGAACTACTCTGCCGTGCTGACGCGGGTGAACACCACGATGCCGGATCAGAGCCTGATCCTGCAGAAGATGCTGAAGACCAGCACCGTCGCGCACAGCGGCTTAAAGCCGTTCGACACGATCAGTGATCCAATTTATCAGCGCTGGCTCCTGTGGATTCAGAAGGGAGCCAAGTTTGAGTCGGTGGCGACAACTGCCAGCATCACGGGGGGCAACTGATGGCCAGGACTGCCGCAGCAACGATGTGCATGGGTGCAACTTTGGCGCTCGCGCTGGGCGGGGCACAAGTTGCAGACGCCCGGCCCAAGCCAGCAGCCGACGAACAGGCGCAAGACAGCGGTAAGAAGGCGGCCAAGCCAGCCAAGGTGGTGCTGTCAGACAAGGCTGAGCTAAAGGACAGCCCCAGCGACAGTGCGACGACAGTAAAGAAGCTGCACGCCAACGACAAGCTAGAGTTTGTCGAGTATTCGCCAGACGGAAAGTGGGCCAAGGTTAAGAAGAGCAAAGCGGAGGGCTGGCTCTCGGCCTCGGTGCTGACCGGTCTACCGCCGTTTGTCGCGGCCAGCGCCACGACAGCAACCGCCCCCACCGCGAACGCACAAACTGACAAGCCTGCTTCAAGTACTCCCGCACCAGCCCAGACGGTTGCGGAAACGCCCACGCCAGCGGCAACTCCGGTTCAGGCAGAGCCAGCCAAGCCTGCGAGCGTGGAACCACCGAAGCCAGTGCCTGTCGCTCCACCGCCCGTGGTTGCAGACAACGATCCGCCTGCACCCACCCCAGAATCCCGCCTACCGCTGAGCGGCTTCTTTTTGAGCGTGGGTGGCGGTGCGGCACTGCTCAACTCCGGAATGTCTGGTCGCATGGCATCGGGCCTGGCTCCGGAGCTGTTTAACTACGACATCAGCAACTTGCCCAGCCTGGGCCTGCAGGCGCGCATGGGCTACACCTTCGGCTACAAGATGCTGCGCGTCGGCGTCGATGCGGGCTACCGCTTTGCCGGAGCGACCTCGATTGTTGTGCAGCTGCCGGATCGCGACTCGCTGCCAATGACCGGAGTCGGTGGCGCCATGACTACGGTGGTGCTAAAGACCCCGCGACAGGAGATCGCGACGACGGCTCATGATGCCGATGCCGCACTGACCGTTGGTGTGGGGATCAGCCTGCCCAAGCAGCTGGCGCTGTCGATTCGCGCACGCGGAGGCTTCAATATCTTTGCCTTCGCCCCCGAGTTTAATAGCTTCACGCCGCTGCCTCAGGAAATCTTCTACGGTCCCCACGTCGGTGGAAATCTCGAGTTCGCGTCGCGCAACGCGCCTGGCTTCGGGCTGCGCGTCGAGGGCGGCTATATCCCCTACGCCGTCCGGCAACAGAACACGGGTCTGCGCGATGGCGATCAAAAGAAGTCGACCGGCTACTTTATCGGTGGCGCAGCGGCAGTGCGCGTGATTCGCGGCTTCGATATCGAGGTTGCTTATCGCATGCTCTCAACCAGCACCGACTACAACGAAGGCAGCGTGCCCGAGCGACTGATCCGCGATCGCGATCCCTCGATTCAGGCCCGCGCCCGCGCCGGTACCGAGACCATTGCTACCGCCAATCGCTACACCGGCCAGCAGACCATTTCTGTCAGCTTGGTCTTCTTCCGCAACTAGCTTCCGGGCCAGTCACTCCACTCAAGTCGGCTAGCGCTCTTCTGGTTCTATAACCAAATCGATAAAGCGTGGGTGCTCGCGCAGGCGATCGAAGTCGCACAGTCGATAGGCCTGCGCCCTGACCCCTGTGGCCTCCCGACCACTGCGCAGCCAGGTATCTCGTCGCGAGGCCTCGGAGAGCCGCTCGATGGCACGACTCACATCTCCCACAGCAGTGAAGTAGTAAGCCACGTTCAGATCCAGCGACCCAGCCTGCAGCTCAGCGGTCGGCTGCTGTGCAAACTCCGCGCGAGCGCTGGCAAAGTCCCCTCTCTCGGCCAGGGCTGCGGCGTACCCAAGCTGCACTTGCAGCTTTAGTTGGCCGCTCGCAGGCTTTGCGGTCGTGTAGGCTGCAATCACCTGCCCAAGCAGCCTCGTGTCCACCAGGCCGGTGTAGGAGCGCACCGCCAGAAACAGGTTATGCATGACCAGCGGTCGTAGCTGCAGAAGTAAAGCTCGCTCGTCGGTCTGCTCGCTTGCGTGAGCCAGCTGCTCCTCGATCAAAGCCATCTCTGCCAGCTGCGACTCCAGGTAGGACGCTCGCAAGAAGTGACGCCGAGCAAGAAAGCTGGAGACCGGTCCACGCTGCAGCTGTAAAAAACTTAGAGCGCGTGCCTGCCGCGCCTGAACCAGGGCATCCCGATATTCGCCGCTGCGCGTAGCTGCAATGGCCCCCGAGTAAAGCTGAGCCACTTCGGGCGACATCCCTCGCTCCAGTGCATGCGAGGTCAGCCCCGGTCGAAAATAACCAGCTGCATCAACAGGCGCCGAGCGCACCGGCAGGACATCCGCAGCAACGCCATCGCCAATGGCAAGCACACCCAACAAAAGCGGCAACGGCATAAGCACGAGCTACGCTCCCTCTATCCGACGGTGTTCTAGCGCGGGCAGCTCGGTACGGATGCGCGCAAGTGCAGTCAAATCCAGCTCTGCCATCGCAAGGCCTTCACCATCGGGGCAGTCTGCGAGAACTGTCCCCCACGGGTCCACAATCAAGCTGTGCCCATAGGTTTGGCGGCTGGGGCTGTGCCGACCCTGCTGCGCGGGAGCTAAGACGAAGCACTGGTTCTCGATCGCGCGCGCGCGCAGCAGCACATGCCAGTGGTCCTTCCCCGTGTGCAGCGTAAATGCCGCCGGAATTACCAACAGCTTGGCACCTAGAGCCACCAGGCGCCGATACAGCTCTGGGAAGCGCAGATCGTAGCAGACCGACAAGCCGATTCCCCCCCACGGTGAATCGCTAACGATTGCTTGTGCAGAATCGCCAGCTACTACCGTCGCAGATTCACGCAGTGAGGTTGCAGCCGCAGCAAAGTGCACGTCGAACAAGTGGATTTTTCGGTATACCGCTCCGACGCTGCCATCGGGTAATAGCAACACCGAGGTGTTAAAGACCCGGGCTGGGTCCGAGC
>JAGNNG010000034.1 GCA_017990795.1 Deltaproteobacteria bacterium | reverse complement strand
AAGGCCAAAAGTGACCACAAAAGGCCCTGGCTGGGCAGACCGATCTCGCGCAGCACCGAGGCAAAGCCAAAGCCGTGGATAAGGCCAAACGCAAACGTGAGCAGGAAGCGGTGGGTCGGCGCGGGGCGCACGATGTTCTCTAGCGCGACGTAGGCAATGGAGGCGGCAATGGCACTCTCGACCAGGCGGCTGGGCAGCGACACCCAGCCCAGCGCTGACACGATCAGTGTCACTGAGTGCGCCAGCGTAAACGCGGTGACGATGCGCACGACATAGCGCAGACCGACGCTGGGCAGCAGGCGCTGGGGCGTGCTCTGCGTCTCTTTGCCCGAGGTTGCAAGCGCCGCCGCAATGATCAGCAGCCCGAGCAGAAACGCCAGGTGATCATAGCCGGTAAAGATGTGCTCAATCCCCAGCGCTAGGTAGTCGCGCACGTTGTCGAGCACCGTCAGCGGATGGTCAAACTGCAGGGTGCGGCTGCTGTCGCGGAAGACGTGCTCGCTCTCGCGGTCAAAGGCGCGGATGTGGGCCAGACCTTGGTGGCGCGGGTCCAAGTCGAAAAACAAGTTGTAGGTCAGCACCGTATTTTCGAGGCTGCGCGGGCACTGGTAGCGCAGCGTCTGCACGACCGCAAAGCCGTCGCTCTTGTCGGCCAGCTCAAAACTTAGCAGCTCGGGTGGGCAGAGGACGTCGTGGTTTTTGACCTGCACTCGCTGTCCGACGTAGGCAGCGATGCGCTCGCGATTGGTCAGCGCTTCCTCGCGGGTCAGCGGGCGGCTCTGCGGCAAGCTCACGGCCTCGTACAGATCGGCGCTGGCCAGCTGGAAGGTCACCTCGACCGCGCGGCCTGACAGCTGAACGTCGGTGTACACGACGCTGGACTGATGGGCAGCTGCCACGGACAAGCCTGACAGCCAGACCCACAGCCCCAGCAGCACGGTCAGCCAGTGACAACGGCGCAGCAACATCAGCGCTTTAGTTTGGAGCAGAGGCGGCGCGCTGGGAAGAAGTGAACCACGGCGTCAGGGACGCGGGGTCCAGCTCCATCGAGAAGCCCAAGACCTGAGTGAGCAGGTAGTACAGCACCCCGATCGCCAGTAGCAGCAGCGTCGAAGCCGTGGTCGCCAAGGCCAGCGCAACACCGGTGGCAGCCAGCGTGCCACCCGCCAGCAGCATGCGCTCTCCCAGGCTTCGATCACGCGCGGCACGGGGCGTAAACAGCGATAGCAGTGATGCAGGATGCCGGTCATCAAACAGCCGCGTAAGCAGCGAGCGAATTTTCATCTGTCACCTTCGAAAAAAGCGGCCCATAAAAAGCCGGGGTTGGGACCTGTTGGCTCGGGATTAGATCAGCCGTAAGACGCCCAGCAGCGCCGCAGCATCCTCTGGCCCATTGAGGGCTTGGCCCACGAGCAGGCCGACCATCAGCAGCGACAAGTACAGCAGCGACACGGTAAACAGCAGGCGCGCCCAGCGATTTCCGGCTGCCTTGCGCATCCCGGCCACACCGACGCCAAAAAACACCGCGCCGCCCACCAAGGCGGTCCACAAATAGACGGGCCCACCGATCCCCAGCGGCACCAGCATCAGCGACACCGGTACCAGCGCAGCCAGATACAGCACAATCTGCACTTTGGCCGTCAGCAGTCCGTGCTCAGTTACCGTGACCTTGTAGCCCGCATTCTGATAGTCCGAGGTGCGGTACAGCGTGATCGCCAAGAAGTGCGGCAGCTGCCACAGGAACATGATCGCAAACAGCACCAGCCCGTGCAGCTCCAAGTGGCCGGTGGCGGCGGTCCAGCCCATCAGCGGCGGCATGGCTCCGGGGATGGCCCCAACCACCAGCGCCCCTGGCGAGTGCTGCTTCATCGGCGTGTACACCATCACGTACAGCACCAGCGACACCACGCCCAAGATGCCGGTCAGCAGGTTTACGCCCAGCGCCAGCACCGGCAGCGCAGCCAGCCCCATCAGCAGGCCCAGCGTCAGCGCCACCCTCGGCTCCATCCGCCCGGCGGGCAGAGGGCGGTTGCGGGTACGAGTCGCGCGGCCATCGATCTCACGCTCGATGTACATGTTTAGAGCATTGGCACCACCGACGATTAGCACCATGCCGATGAGCAGCAACCACTTCTTTAGCGGCTCGACGCTGACCGGCGCCAAAAACAGCCCTCCTGCTGCTGTCAGCACCACATTTAGCGTAATGCGCGGCTTTAGCAGCGTGACGATATCCGAGGAGAAAGTCATGCCACGCCTCCCTGCGACGCCACCAAGCTGCGGGCGGAACTCTCAGGCATCAAGGACCGCTCATCAGTAGAGCGCTGCACTTCCTGCTGCCCAAAAATCGCCGCGCGCTGCATCACCAGCAGCGACGATCCTGCGCCGCAAACACCGCCGTAAACAGTGCCGCCAACGAGCATCAACGTAAAAGCTGCTCGCGCGGTCAGGATGGCAAAACGATGGGTCCACATACTTGATTCCTCGTCGGAGCCTGCGCTGCGGCTAGGCTCCTGCGGTCCGAATCGCGCAGCACTTCGGCGCGAGCTTGGGGGGTTTTGTAACTTTTAGCGAACACTAGGCGCACAGGCGGCGGGGCGCAAGCCTGGCTCGCTTCTGTGGCGATGCGTTTTGGGGGCCAGCGCGAGCCCGCTGCACCACCGCCAAAACCAATCGCAGCGCGGGTCATCTATTGCACCAAATCCGCCAAATTGGGCCAAATTGGGCCAAATGCCTTCGCAAACAGCCTGAAATGGGAAGTTGACCGCCCCTAGAGCGAGTTCTATAGTCCGCCAGCTATTTTGGAACCATTTACTCTCAGTCGATTCTCTCTCACGGAGGTTTGCATGCGCCGGCTGGCTCCGGCTCGGACCTCTGACTCAGCGACAACACCTGGCGTGCGACCGGAACCTGGTCGCTTGGCAGCTCGCTGGCTCGGACGCTCCGCGCAGTTTGCAACAGGGCTTATGGCCTTCTCGGCCTTGCTACTTGTCACGCCAGAGGCTTTTGCGCAGTTTGGCCCCGGCGGTGGCATGAGTCCCATGGGTGGCCAAGGCGGCGGCATGGGCGGTATGGGCGGCCCGCAAGGTGGCCCACCACCGGACAAACCCGACGGTCCCGCAGAGGCAGCTCCGTCGACAGGAACCGGCGATGTCGCCTTTGAGCCACTGCCGCAGTGGCCCGAGAAGAAGGACAAATCGCTGCAGTTCTTCCAGCTAAACGGCTACCTCCGAGGTCGCGGTTTCTACTGGTACAACTACAACCTCGGTCACTACAACGACGGCAGCGCGCGGGCAAACCCGTTCACGGTGCCGTACTCTGAGCTGCCTGACGACAGCGGCGCGCGACCGACGACGGGCTGCTCTGCACGCAACGGCAACAGCGGCTGTGTCGACAAAGGCGTTCGCACCGCCGACATGCGCTTCCGGCTCGAGCCAACGCTGAACTTGTCCGAGCAGATCCGCGTCAAGGCGCAGCTCGACATCTTCGACAACCTGGTGCTCGGCAGCACGCCCGAGGGCTTCTACATCAACGGTCGCGGCGGCGCAGCAGATGGCTATCCGACGATCGGCACGCGCGGTCAGCAGCCGCAAGAGTCGGCGGTCAATGCCCTGCAGTCCAGCATCCGCGCCAAACGCGCCTGGGGCGAGGTCAAGATTCCCCTGGCCGAGATCGCCTTTGGCCGCATGCCCTTTCACTGGGGCACCGGCATGCTGTTTCACGACGGCAACTGCCTAGACTGCGACTTTGGCACCACCGTCGATCGGATCATGATCACGGTGCGGCAGTGGAACCACTTTGCATCGCTAAGCTGGGACTGGGCGTCGACGGGGCCAACCTCGCAGATCGTGACCAACCAGATGCTGCTGGGCTGGCACTACAACATCGATAACGTCGATGACGTAAACCAGTGGACGCTGGCGCTGGGTCGCCGTGACGACGATGCCGTTATCACCGACAAGCTGAACCAAGGGCGCGCGGTCTTTAACTACGGCCTGCTCGCGATGGTCAGGACGCAGGACTGGGACCTGACCTACAACCCGCGCATGGCGGCCTTGAACATGGGCACCAGCACCGGGCCGGATCAGCCGAACCTGTTTAATGCCAAGGACATTCAGCAGTCGCTTGGGCGACGGTCGGCGTGGAGCCTGACCACTGACCTGTGGCTGCGGCTCTTGTACAAGAAGTTCACGCTGGAAGCAGAAGGCGTGGGCGTCTTTGGCAACATCGGCGAGCTCGGCGTCTACGCCGACGGCGGGACCGGTACTGACACGCAGCAGCGACGGGCGACTTTGAACCTGCAGCAGTTTGGCGGGCTGATTCGCGGTAACTACAAGTTCCTAAAGGACAGCCTGATCGTCGGGGTTGAGGTCGGCAGTGCTTCCGGCGCGCAAAACGGCGATCCCCGAGGCGAGCTAAACTGGCGCCGCTCCCGCGAGAAGCCAACCGGGCTACTAAACTCCGACGGGCTGATTGGGCTGCGTAGCACTCGGTTTGCGTTTGATCCCGACTACCACGTCGACATGATCTTGTTCCGACGCATCCTGGGGACGGTTTACAACGCCACCTATATGAAGCCCTCGCTCACCTACTGGCTGATCGACAGCTTCGGCGGGCAGGCCGAGTTTATCTACTCGCTGGCCAACAAGCCGGCCACGTTCCCCGGCCACGCCATCAACATGGGCGCCGAGATCAACGCGCGCCTGATGTACCAGAACAAGGAAGAGGGCTTTCACGTCATGCTGGAGTACGGCGTGCTGTTTGACCTGGGTGCTCTGTCGCAGACGCAGGACATCTGGAACAACAACATCCCGATCGATGGCACCACCGCCCAGGCGTTCCAGGCCAAGATCCTGCTGAAGTTCTAGTCGTCGCTGCTTGCAGGCCTTTACGGCCTCAAGAAAAAAGCCCTCCCGAGACTTTCTCTGGAGGGCTTTTTTTATGCGCTATCGGCGCTCTCTGCGATAAGGGCCGCTAGCTGCTGGTGCCGGTGCTGCCCGTCGGGGTGCGGAAGGCGCTGCGACCGGCGTACTGCGCGGTGCTGCCTAGCTCAGCATGGATGCGCAGCAGCTGGTTGTACTTGGCAATGCGCTCAGAGCGCGAAGCCGAGCCGGTCTTGATCTGGCCCGTCGACAGACCCACGGCCAGGTCAGCGATGAAGGTGTCTTCGGTCTCGCCCGAGCGGTGCGAGATGATGGTGGTATACCCCGAGCGCTGCGCCAGCTGCACCGCATCCACCGTCTCACTAAGAGTACCGATCTGGTTCACCTTGATCAGGATCGAGTTGGCAATGCCCTCGGTCAGACCGCGACGCAGGCGCTTGAGGTTGGTCACAAACAGATCATCCCCGACCAGCTGCACGCTCTTGCCGATGGTGTCGGTCAGCTGCTTCCAGCCCGCCCAGTCATCCTCGGCCATCCCGTCCTCGACGGAGACGATGGGGTAGCGCTGACACAGACCAGCATACCAAGCCACCATCTCTGCCGATGTCAGTGGCTTTTTGTCGACGGTGTAAACGCCGGTCTTGGCGTCGTAAAACTCGCTGGCGGCAACGTCCATCGCGATCGCAACATCGACACCAGGCTTGTAACCAGCCTTGGTAATGGCCGAGGTCAGCGCTTCAAGTGCCGCTTCATTGCTGGGCAGCGACGGAGCAAAGCCACCTTCATCGCCCACCGAGGTCGCCATGCCCTGGCCTTTGAGCACTTTCTTTAGGTGATGAAAGATCTCGACGCCAGCCCGCAGTGCCTCGGGGAAGTCGGGAGCGCCCAGCGGCACCACCATGAACTCCTGCACATCCAGGCCATTGTCGGCGTGCGCGCCACCGTTGATAAGGTTTAGCAGCGGCACCGGCAACAGCCGCGCCAGCGTTCCGCCCAGGTGCCGATACAACGGAATCGCCAGCTGCTGAGCCGCCGCCCGCGCCGTCGCCAGCGACACCGCCAGCAGCGCATTGGCGCCGAGCTTGCTCTTATTCTCGGTGCCATCCAGGCCCAGCATCACTTGATCAAGGCCGCGCTGATCGCAGGCATCCAGCCCCAGCACGGCGGGCTGAATCAGCGTCTCGATGTTCTGCACCGCCTTGCGCACACCTTTCCCCAGGTAGCGACCGGCCTCGCCATCACGCAGCTCTAGCGCTTCGTGGGTGCCAGTGGAAGCTCCCGACGGCACTGCCGCCCGCCCACGCTCCCCACCGGCCAGGGCTACATCTACTTCCACTGTCGGGTTGCCGCGTGAGTCTAGGATTTCCCGCGCTTGTACCTCGATGATCTCGGTCATACGTTGCTCCTTGGTTGCGCTTTGTTTGCAGCTAGCGACGGCAGAATCGCAGAGGCCAAGCACTCGGTCAAGCCAGCCGACCGTACGCCCCAGTGTCAGCAAGTCAGCCTCTAAGGACCGTACCGGCCTTTTCTGATTCCAAAATTGGGGTGCCAGCTTTCAATAAAAATCTATAAAATAGACGCGATGAACCATATCGTCCGCGGGCGCTTACTGCTAAACGTGACCCTTGCGGCTGTGCTGCTTGGCGCGCTGCTGGTGGCCTCCCCGCAAGCTCAGAGCATTGTATTGCCCCTTGCCGGCCTGATGTTGGCCATGATCGTCGTCAACACCTACCTGGCGGCGCGTACCAGCGCTCAGGTCGGGACCCTGCGCACCGCTGCGCTGCGGATGTCGACCGGCGACTTTTCCGAGCCGGTGCCGCAGACCAGCGAGGAGCCGCTGGCCAACCTCTCAGAGATCCTGGAGCGGGTGCGCAAGCAGCTAAACCAGCAGACCCAGGAGATTGCCCGTCACCTCGGCGCGCAGTCGAAGATGTCGGGGGATGTCGACGGTGTGCTGCACGACCTGCGCGAGACCATCGCCAGCCAGGTGTCGGCGCTGGAAGAGACCAGTACCTCGCTGCACGAGATGACGACCTCGGCCAAGCAGATCGCGCAGTCGGTCGAGACGCTGGCCCGCGGCGCAGAAGAGTCCAGTTCGTCGATTTTGGAGATGGCGGCCAGCAACGACGAAGTGGCCGAAAATATGGTGAACCTCGCCGGCGCGGTGCAAGAGTCGGCGACCAGCATCGAGGAGATGACCTACTCGATTCGCGAAGTGGCCAAGAACGTCGAGGCGCTGTCGGCGACGGCTGAAGAGACGAGCTCGTCGATGAACGAGATGGACATCTCGATTCGGCAGGTTGAGAACAACGCCAACGAGACGGCGCGACTGTCTGAAGAAGTCAGCCGGGCTGCCGGCTTGGGCGCGCAAGCCATCAGCTCGACCATCGAGGGTATGAATCGAATCAAGGGCTACTCGGAAGGCACGGTGCGCGTTATTGCGCGCCTCGGCGACAAGATCGGCGAGATCGACAAGATCCTGCGCATCATCGACGACGTTGCCGAGCAAACCAACTTGCTGGCCCTAAACGCCGCCATCATCGCCGCGCAGGCCGGTGAACACGGAAAGGGCTTCGCCGTCGTCGCCGACGAGATCAAGGACCTGGCCGAGCGCTCGTCCGCCAGCACCAAAGACATCGGTGAGCTGATCAAGAGCGTGCAAGCCGAGTCGCGTAACGCCATCGACGCCGTTGAGCGTGGCGCCAAGTCGGTTGACGACGGTGTGAAAGTCAGTCACCAAGCTGAAGAAGCGCTGCGGAAGATCCTGGAGTCTGCCGACCGAGCCACCCAGATGGTGCGCGACATCGCCCGCGCCACCGTCGAGCAAGCACGTGGTAGTAAGCAAGTTACCGACGCCATCGGCTCCATCGCCGAGACGGTGCAGCAGATTGCCACCGCCACCAGCGAGCAGGCCCGAGGCAGTGAGCAGATCCTCCGCGCCGCCGAGCGCATGAAGAGCATCACCAAGCACGTCGAGCGCTCCTCGCAAGAGCAGACGCGCGGCAGCAAGCAGATTACCCGCTCGATCGAGTCGATCTCCGAGATGGTGTCGCACTTGCACGCCGCCCAGCGCGAGCAGACCAAAGGTGGCGATCAGATCCTGCAAGCCGTCGAGTCGCTGCGCGAGATCGTCCGCCAGCAAGAGACCCGCATCACCGAGCTAGGTCGCATGCTGGAGTCGATGGGCCGCACCGCCGAGTTTATGCGCACCATGAGCCGCGCCGCCCTGTCGTCGTCACCGCGTGGCAGTGAGCAGTCGCAGCAGGATGAAGCCGACGTAAACTAGCCCGCCCTCGCGCCGCCGACCTGCCTACGGGAAAGCCAGCACCTTCGCCTCGCCAAACTCTCGAATCAGCCCGTTTACGTACTTTAGTGCGCCATCGCGACGACTCAGCAGCGCATCCAGCTCGTCAGAGGACAATAGCGGGCCGACTTTCTCGTCGGTCAGCGCTTCCTGCAGGCGCTGCTTGTCTAGCTCGGCCAGGGCCCGCACAAAGCTGCGCGAAAACTTCTGCGCCCGCTTCAGATAGCTCCAGCAGCGCTGATGACCGTCGGAGTCCGCCTGAAAGCCAAACGCATTGTCCATAAAGTACAGCGTCCTGCCATCCGCCGACCCCAGCACGTTCCCGCCCGAGAACCGGTCCGAGTTGTTCTGGATCAAGTCAAAGATCAGCAGCGACGACAGCTGAGAGAGCAGCAGCGCCTTATCGTGCGGCACATCGCTGCCCTGCGACAGCCAGCTGGACCAGTGCAGGATGCCCTCGGTGGTATCTAGCTTTAGATCCATCACCTGCGGAATCCAGTACATCAGCGCGCCCAGCGTCTGACCTTTGTCGTCGAAGATGGTCTCGTTTTCGATGCGCGAGCGCGTCCACTCCGAGTCAGCGGCCAGCTTGCCCAGCAGATCTTCGCGCCGCAGCGTCCGCATCACCGTCGGTGCAATCACGCGCAGGCCCAGCTGCTTGCCCAGCCGATAGGCCGCCGCCTCTTTGCGCGGTACCGACTGAGGGTTCGTCTGCGTCGGCTTAAACGCCGCACGGCTGCCATCCACAAAATCGACGCGAAACGAGACCGAGCTGCCACCGCGATTAAAGTGCAGCGTGCGCACTTCCGAGACGCGCATACGCGCCATCAGCAGCTCGTCGGACATGCCTAAAAAAGTGCCGGTGGCGACCTGCGCCGGGGAGAGCTCGGGGTCTGGTCCGTCGATAAGCGGCGACTCTGCGGGCATCACCGCCGCGCGCGCTTCCATCGGAGCCGCATGTCGCGCCGACGACAGGAGCCCGCCCGTAATTCCCGCAAAGACCAGTGCCTCAATGCACCACAAAGTAGTAAGCCGCACGGCGCGGAAGCTAGCATGGGCCCGATCTGCTGTCATCGCGCTTTACGACAGCTGCGCCAAAGACGCATGCTAGCGCCCAGCAGCCCATGTTTATCCCTTTGCGCTATGTGGTGGATCGCCTGCGTCAGCCGCGCTCGCGAGCCGATGAGGTGCTGCAGCTGCGACGACGCTTTGCCGCTGAGCCAACTGCCGCGCAAGCACCTGACGCCGAGGTCGCCGCCGCCAAAGAGCTGGGCGTCCTCCGCGAGCAGCTGGCGCAAGCCGTCGGTGCGGTTGAGTCCTGCAAGACCTGCGCGGTCGGCCACCCCAAGCCCCACGGCCACTTCCCCGGCGGTCACTGCTGCGGCCTGCACACCGAGGATGCCTTCAACGACGACGAAGTAGCCGCGCTGCGCCAAAACGGCACCGGTCCCGAGGATCTTCAGCTGCCCGTCGGGGATCACGCTGGCTGTGCGTTTCGTGGACCCCAAGGTTGCTCGCTGCGCACGCAGGACCGGCCCAACTTGTGTCTTCGTTATCTGTGCCCCGACCTGACCCGAGAAGTGGCGGCCCGCGGCGACTTACCGTCGATCTCGGAGCTGTGCCAGCAGATTGAAGATGTCTACCTGCGCTTTATCAAGCTACGCAAGCAGCGCCTGGAGGCCGCCGAGAACCACCACATCCTCGGCGAGCCTGCGTCCACCTCAGGCCGCTAACACCTGCGCCAGCCACGATGGCAGCACTTGCTGCGCGCGCTCGGCATGCAGTACCCGGCGACCGTGCTTGCCTGCTTTTTTGGCGGCGCGTGGATCGGGCAGCGG
>JAGNNG010000033.1 GCA_017990795.1 Deltaproteobacteria bacterium | reverse complement strand
ACCTTAGTCTTCGAACTCGATACACCTGAGAGCCGAGCCACCGCCGCAAAGTCTGGCGCATAGTTCCAAGAACATGAATACAGCTGGCCCTTGTGCGACGACAGACACAGCGCCGAAGAGACCGCGTCGAGCAGCTTAAAGCTCTGGTCGGGCTGGAGCGCGTAGATGCCTTGCGCGGTGGCCACAAGCAGAGTCTTGGTCTCTGGCTCGCGCAGCAGCGAGTGAATCGTCGACGCAATCTGCAGCACCTTGGTCGGTGCCGTAAGGCCGTCGTAGCGCAGCAGCACATAGCCGGTATCAATCACCGAGCTTAGGTAGAGAGAGCCCTGCCCTGGCGGCTCGCTGTCAAAGCCTATCGGCACCAGCGTGTTTAGCGGCTGGCCATCCAGTGGCACATTGAGGACACGACTAGTAAAGCCTGCGCCACCGTCGGTGGAAAGATGTAGCGTGGCGGTGCGGGGCGTGGTCTCGGACAGCGCGGTGACGGCTAAGTACTGACCATCTGGCGATACGGTAAGGCCGCCCGGCAGTCCCGAAGTTAGCATTCGCACCGGCTTCCAGGTCTGGCCCGCATCGTCGCTGCGCCACAGCCCTGTCTTGCTGCGGTCGGCATAGCTATTGGCCAGTACATACATGCCGTGCTGACCAGTTGGAGACGGGTCAGCCGCCATCGCGATGACATCCAGCTCGGAGACCGGTGGCGTCGTCGCCGCCCAACTGCAGCCGCCATCCGTGGAAACCGACAGACCCATGCGGTCGGTAGCAAAGAGCACCTGGCCATCGCTGGTGATGTTGATGATGCGCTGCTGGTTGGTGTTGATGGCTTCGTCGCAGATCCAGCGAAACGGACCGCCATCAGTGCCGACAAACAAGCCCCAATAGGGCGTGGGGATCATCATGCTGTCACCGCGCCACAAGATGGCCTGCGACACGGGAAGGCCGCCATGCGCGCGCGCGGGCTGCGGACTCCCCAGTAGACAAGTGACTACGGCCAGCCCCAGACCAGAAAGCCACGACCTTCGCTGTCGATTCATCACGCTGTTCATGCTGCGATGATATCAGGTCAGGCCTTGGGCAAGCCGAGGCAACGGCCAAGCAGCGAAATTCCACTGCCGTGGCCACAACAAGACGTCAATCACTGTGAGCAGGAAGCTGAAGGAAGGAGACAAGCTGCCCTGGTTGGCACAGTGCAGCGACAGAATGAGCGGACCGGCTAGTCTTCGGAAGAGGCCTTGCTGGCTGCTGGGGCGGTGAATGGCTGCGGGACCTTGATGCCGCGCTTGCGCATCTCTTCCAGGTGCTTTTCGATCTCGCCGTGGATTTCTTCGATGAAGGTAACCTTGCCTTCCGCGATCTCGCGAAGGGCGGTAACGGCGGTCTTGTTGTCACACTTTACGAGCGGCTTGGCACGCTTGGAGAGCATACGAGCGCGCTCGGCAGCCAGGATGACCAGAGCAAAGCGATTATCGACATGCTCCAAGCAATCTTCGACGGTAATACGAGCCAAAGGAACCTCCTGTGAAACAGCAGCACTGCAGTTGGATCTGAATATGAAGACGTAGTCTGTCTCGTATATGCCCCCGCATCGACGCGGCTGTCAATTCTAACCACCATCTTGGCCGAAGATCGGGCAGCGCGAATGAGACAACCAGACCAACTACCAGTCCCGAGACTACAGCATGTGCAGGTTGGTGCCCGAACTATGGCGCAGCTGCTTCAGGCTCAGTGCTGGTGGGAAGCGCGAGTGGAATGACGACCTCGAGGCTGGTCTTGCCTCGCCACTTGATGCGCTTGCGGGTGTGCTTGTAGCTAGGCAATCGCAGCTCGACCTTGACCTCTTTGGAAAGAGGCAGATCGCGCAGGACCAGCGGAGTCACGCCTTTGAGCTGCTTGTCGACAAAGACCTGCGCACCTGAGGGCTCGGAATCAAGGGTAAGCTGGCCTGTCTCTTCCGGTTCGGCGGCAGCGTCGGGTTTACCAGTAGGCGTGGGAGACTGCGGTGCAGGGCTATCTGCCACGAAACCGGCAGGGGGTGGCTCTGCCGCTGGAATCTGATCGAAAGGCGGCAATACCAGCATTGGCAGCGATGGTCCTGGGACTCCCAAGTCCGCCACCTGAGCAAGCTGCGGCTTGTTTGGGCCACTGCCACGGCGAGAGTCGATCATGTACCAGGTCAGTACCGCCGACAGCACGGTTGCTCCCAGCCCGGCAATGACAAACGGTCGTAGCGAATGACTTCGCGGTGCGGTCAGATTCGACGGAGCCACCGGAGCAGGCACAGACACGGCACTAGGTGGCGGATCTGGGGGTCGTAGATTTTCGTGCGTAGTTTCTGCGGAAATCGCATCCAGCCAGTGACCAGTCGAGCTCTCCACGGTCACCACTGCGGCATCAGCATAGGGCTCATCGCTCTGCTGCAGTTCAACCTTGGGCTCGACGGGCACCAGCTCTGGCTTTGAAAATGCGAGGTCACTCTGCTGCAGCTCCAGCTGCGCCTGTCCGTCGACATCGGCAATCACGGAGCGCGACGGCAGGGGCAACGTCTGGCGGCTTCGCTGCTCAGCTTCTGGCCCATCGGGAATCACCACATTCGGACGCTTCCCGTCAGGTGCTGGTGGACGCAGGGCGCGCTTTGGCTCTAGCACTCGGGGTTCTGGCGCAAGGGCAAGCGCCTTGGCCAGCTCGTCCTCTTCTACTTCGGGCAAGATTGCTGGATAGACCGCGCTTGGCTGCAGGCTGCCACGTCGCGGCTCAAGGGGCGGCGCTGAAGAGATAGCTCGCTGGCCCATCGGTAGGGCGTCAATATCTGCTCCCCAATCCCCAGTCTGCCCGGAGGGTGTCGTCGTAGAAGGCGGCGATATTGCCTCTAGGGCTCCCGTCGAGATATCTGACTTGGTGCGAACGTCCACCACACCGGGGCGCCATGGCTCGATAAAGCGCTGTTTCGTCCGCAGTTGCGAGTTGTCGTCGTCCCTGCGGCCCTGCGGACTAACGGCGGTGCTGGACCGAGGCGCGGAGCGAGGTGCCCCACCTCCCATTGGTGGAGTGCTCGAAGGTAGCAGCGCCCCCAAGTGCTCCCGAGCCAGCTGAGGATTGAAGATCAAGCTGTTCTCGTCGTGCACCCCAAGCTTGCTGACGCCAGAGCTACTGGATATCTCGCTGACGCCGAGCCGACTCTGCTCAATGAGTGCGGCATCAACGCTCATGGTCGTCGTCGGTTCGTTAAAGGAGCGACCGCGACCCGTCACGCCGATCAAGTCTTCAACAAATGAGCCAAGATCAGCTAGGCCCACGTGGGGCGCAAAGCGACGCAGGAACTCATCCAGCGCCAGCGCGCACTCCCCAGCGCTGGAATATCGGTCCGCAGGATTGTGCCGCAGCGCCTTCATGACGATGCGCTCTAGCTCAAGCGGCGTGTCCGGACGGCGACGCGACACCAGCGGGATGTCGGCTTTGCGCACCGTCTGCAGCAAGCGCTCTACGTCCTCGTCGTAATAGAGCATTTCGCCGATCAGCATCTCGTACAGCAAGATGCCAGCGGCAAAGATGTCGGTGCGACGGTCGATGGGACGCCCGGCAGCCTGCTCCGGGCTCATGTAGTAGTACTTGCCTTTGATAATGCCGGCTTGCGTCTGCATGCTGCGGCGCGCTGCTTTGGCGATGCCAAAGTCGGCAATCTTTACCTCGCCGTCTAGGGCCAGCAGGATGTTCTGCGGCGAGATATCGCGATGCACAACCTGCAGCGGCTGCCCATCGGAGTCACATAAGCGATGGGCATAGTCGAGGCCGCGGCAAACCTCCCGCGCAATGTAGGCCGCCAGCGCCAGCGGAAATGGCAGCCCGCGATCGGCTGCTCGCTGCTGGACCTTGAACAGGTCTGCCCCATCGACCAGCTCCATGACGATGTAGTACTGCTCGTCCTGTCGCCCAAGGTCGTAAGTGGTGACGATGTTGGGATGCTTTAGCTGCACCGCCAATCGCGCTTCATCGACCAGCATGCGCACAAAGTCCGGGTCGCTGGCGTTGTGCTGATGGATGACCTTGATGGCTACTTGCTGTTGAGGTGTTGTCTTCTCAACTGTGGCCAGATAGATCTCTGCCATCCCTCCGACGGCAATCTGTCGGACGAGCGTATACGGCCCAAGCTTTTCAGCCAGCACCTAGCCCTTACCCGCCTTGGGCTGAGCCGGGGCGGCCCCGGGATACAAAAACACTGACAAGGCCCGAAGCCGCTTGTCACGACGGCTCCCGGTACGGTCAAACGTACACACCACCTCCGTGGCAACACCCGGGGCAATGTTCACGATGTAATGAGTCGCGGCATTGGCAATCAGATACAGACCCAGCCCAGCGCCATAAGTCTTGCGGTCGATCTGGTTGTCCTGACGCAGGCACTTGTTAATAAAGCGCAAGATGACGTCTTTGCCGAGCCCGCCGAACCGGTCGCGTACCGAGATGGCAAACTGATCGTCCGCCAGCGCATAACGAATGGAAACCGGACGAGGCGACAGCTTCGAGAGGCGCTCTTTCAGGTCTACGTGCTCAAACAGTCGTGCGCCATCTTCGTCGACTGGCGCGTCGTAAAGCGCGTTCATCAGCAGTTCTTCGCAGACCTGACCGATCGAGGCTCGCACTTGGCTGCGAACACCCGCCTTGTCGGCAAAGTCGAGCACTTCATCAATCGCGCTCTGACGACCTTGGTAGTCGCGCAGTCGCGTCAGGTGCACTTCAGCGCCAGCCGGCAGATACTTTTCGACCCCGAACAAGTCCCCGGAGACAAACTTCTGCACCGTAACCTGCAGCAGCCACATGCCTCGGTCATCTGAGGTGATGATGTGATTGCAGTGGGGGTCCTGCAGCAGTGCCATCTGCTCACCTAGCGTTCGCTGCGGAACTAGGGCGACCAGCTGCGCCGAGTCCCGCATGCGCGCAGTAAGCGCATTCAGTTCCTCGACGCGACCATCCCATGCAAAGACGACCAGGCGCTGTTGCACCTGTGGCGTCTCGATTGCAGAGAGACCTGCGACGCGAATCGGGATACCGCCGCCAGCCTGAACCGCCGCCGCCAGCTTTTCTCGAAGCGCAGGGTCTGCAGCGATAACCAGGATTCGCTGGCTGGGGACCGGGGTTTGCAGATTGGACTCCACCGTAATGTAAATTGCACTACGATTATTATCGTTAGAGTATCTTGTCAGGCACAATTGTCAATGACTTTGACAGCCTGCACGAGCAGACCAACACCTAAGCCTGACCGAGCAGGCGCGGCAAGTCCAGAGGCAAAAGCAACAGCGAGCCTCAGGTCCCAAATTTTCTGAAAACAGCAGCGGCACCTACCTGCAGGTCTACCCGCAGCGCGCCGCAGATTTCGTCGCTGGGTCGTTTTGTGATTTTGAACACAGCCGAACCTGCTGGCTTGCTGTACCTCGGCGATGAAACGCGGTATCGTGAGGCTCGATATGTCGCTGGTGATTGGCTTACCGACTACCGAAAGTTTGGCTGGAACCGTGGTGGGAAACCCGGCGAACAGCACGGCTTTACGGACTGAATCGGGACCCACAGCGACCCCAAAGCTGGACTTGACCCATTCTGAAAACGGTCAAGTGGCAGCTTCCCCCACAAGCAACCACGCTCGGCCTACGCGGGTGGGCATTGATGGCTCTCGTGATGTACCGGGGGCGCTTTTGCAGCCAGAGCCGCATCTGATCTTTTTGGTCGATGAAGACCCAGTTGCCAGTGAGCACTTGGCAGGCGTGCTCGCAAGTCAGCCGGACTACACGGTCAGAAGCTTTCGCTGCGCGAGTACGGCTCGGCTCCAGATGCATGCAGAGTCAGTAAAGCCGACGCTGGTCATCTGTGAACAAGCAATCTCCGAAGGTGATGGCATCTCGTTTCTGGCGAAGCTGCGGGAAGAGTTTCCCGACACGGTTCGCATCCTGCTAACCACCCACGCCGATAAAGAATCCGTCGTTCGCGCAGTCAATGACGGTGGTGTTTTCCAGTACATCGAGAAGCCGTGGGACCCCGAGCAAGTGCTGCTGGTCGTGCGCAATGCCATCGATCGCGGCGACTTGGTAGCGACGCTGCGACGCACGGTTGCGGCGATGCAGAACAACAATCAGGCGCTCTCGGTCGCGCTGCTGCAGATTCACGCCGCGCAAGAACGCCTGGTGGAAAGTGAGCGGATGGCCGCCGTGGGCCGCGTCGCCTCGGGGATCGCCCATGAGATTGGCAATCAGCTCTCGGTCCTAAGTTATGCAGAGCTGATTCGCGACCGCTACCCCGACGACACCGAGATCCGACTGTTTACTGCAGCCATCCTAAGTGCTCGTGCGCGACTAGGCGGTCTGGTGGGGGAGATTCGTGACTTCTCGCGCGTTCACGGCGTGCTGCCCCGGGCACAGACCAACCAGCCCGCACCGCAAACGATTCAGCTGTCAGAAGAAGCGGTTTCCCTGTCGGTACAAGAGGCGCTATCGATCCTGCGCTTCGACCCCGCTTTCCGTCAGCGCACCATCGAGCGAAGCCTAGATTGCCCAGCCATCGCGCGCATCAATCACGACAAGATGGTGCAGGTATTTGTAAACCTGCTGCGTAACGCGCTCGACGCCACACACCCAGGCGGTGGTATTCACATTCATATCACCACGGCAGCCCCCGAAAATACCGTCGAGTCCCCGCCCAAAATTCGGGTCTTCGTAGACGATTACGGAGAAGGCATTCCCAGCGATGTCCTGCCCCGAATCTTCGAGCCGTTTTTTACCACCAAGGGCGATCGCGGCACCGGGCTGGGCCTTGGTATCTGTCGCAGCATCGTCGCTCAGCACAACGGCCAGATGATTGTAGAGTCCCCCATTCCCGGACGCGTAGCCAGCGCAGGCCATCAAGGCACGCGCGTGACCGTAACGCTCCCCATGGTTGAGAAACCTCATGAAGCGCCACTCGAACTACCTCACCAACTGCCGCACAAGCCGGCCCATGAGCTTGCGTATGACAAGTAAGGGGCCGCAATGACTCCAGCGGAGCGGGCCTCTGCGATGGTGAACCACGGCGCACAAGGCGAGGACGAGGCGACCTTGCTGAACTTTTTGCGGATGCAGCTGCCAACTCTATGCCCGCCGACGCTGCTTGGAGTGCCATGCGTCAGCCTGGGAATTGAGCTGTGGCGTGTGGCCCCCGCACACCTGCCACATGAGCAGCGAATTGAGCAGCTACTTGCGCACTTGCAGGACAACAACCGCCTGCAGGCCTTTGCTCACGCGCTGCTGCTAGAGGATGCAACGGCGTCGGTCGCCATCGAGCACGGACTCCCGGTACTGCTCGGTGAACCCACAGCGCTGGGCTCGATCTCCGGGCCGGAGGTCTGCCATCCGCTGCCCAGCACCGCGACTTGGGTAGGTCGCGCCGCCGAACTGGGGGCTCTGGATCGACACTGGCAGGCTGGCGGACGAGTGATCTCTGTCACCGGTCCAATGGGCATGGGCAAAAGCGCGCTGCTGTCGCGCTGGCTGACCGACCGAGGGCTACTGGACCCAGCCAACTTTTCAACCGCTGGCATCTGTGGCGCCTTTTATTGGAGCTTCACGCACGACCCGGATGTCACCGCGTTCATGTTGGCGGCTGCGCACTACGCAATTGGTGCAGGCGGCCAACAACCACTGACGCTCACTGCCCCGCTGGGACGAAGCGGCTGCGATCAAGCCATCGCAGAGCGCGCGCGCCTGCAGCTCCTGTCCGCGCTGCGCCGCCGAAGCCTCCCGTTGCTGTTGGTCCTAGATGGTCTTGAGCGACTGCAGGTCGGCGGCGCAATGCCAAGCCCGCTGAGTGTTGCCGTCTCTGACACGTGGGCGGCACTGAGTCCAGCCACCGATCCCGGCGAGCTAGGTGACCCGAATCTCGCGGCGCTGCTGCGTGAGCTGGCGGTGCCTGGCAGTCCCGCAGTAGTGGTGTGTACGCTGGAGCGCACTGTTCCGTCTTTACAGGCATGGCGCCCCGTTGGCTACGCGCAGATCGAGCTAGCCCCGCTGCTGGGTGGTGACGGCGTGCATCTGCTTCGCATGCTCGGCGCCAATCGTGGCACGGACAGCGACGGAGAACAGCGCGCAACGGAGCTATCAGGGCATGCCCTAAGCGTTGAGCTCTTGGGTCGCTACCTAACTGCCTACTACCAGGGCGACTCCCGCGCAGTGACCTACGCCGAGCTGCCAAGCGAGGGACCCTCGGGCGAAGTAAGCACGCACTTGGCCCGCATGGTGCGCGCTCATCTGCAGGCATTGGGAGAGCAGTACCGTCGCCTGCTCGATCTGTGCGCGCTAGTCCCGGGCCCGCTGCCACTGGCCGCTTTGGAGTCGCTGCTACGCGTAGCAGAGTCTGATCGCCCTAGCCACGACGCTGCGACGCCTCCAGTCATGCCCACGCCAGGAGCTTTCGCACCGCCGATTCAGCTGAGCAACCTGTTTCCCGCTGCGCCTTGGTGTAAGCCCTCCATCTTGGACCGGTTGCAAGATCTCGAGCGGCTGGGACTGCTGCAGCTGCTTACGACCGCGAGCGGTGAGCGAGTGATCGTGCTGCACCCCCTTCTGCGCACGCAGCTACTGACCGAGTGGCTGGCAACCGCTGGTGGCCACATTCCCCGTCAGGACGTCGCTGGAGCCGAGCAGAGCGACAGCCCTGGTGGCGATGTTCCCGTGCTGCCTCAAGGAGAAAGCGCAATCGACCTGCTTGAGCAGCTGCTGGGCATGCTGCTGCGTGCGGGTCATCCTGATGTTGCCTTTGCGGTGCTGAGCCATCGCTTGGGCGGCTTCGTACACATGGTGCTGCACCTGGGGCGGCCCCGACGGCTGCTGGGACTGCTGCGGCGACTCTATCCGGCGCTGGCGGCGCTGGCCCTACGCGACCCGCGATGGCAGAGGCGATACGCACACCTCCTAGCGTGGGAAGCCGAGGCGCTGCGGATCTTGGGTCAGCTGGAAGCGGCGCTGGTTACGGCTCAGAGACAGTGGCCGATCGGCTCCGGACCGCTGCCGGGAAGCTGGGCGAGGCAGGCGCGTATTCATCGCCTGGCAGGACGGCTCCAGCAAGCGGAACAGACGGCGCACCTGGCGCTGCTGCTGGCGACCTCGGATGCAGAACAGGTCATTGGTGCTTTGGAGATGGCGGCGCTGCTGCTGCTAAAAGGCGACCCGGCGCTATGTCAGGTCTACCTGCGCCAAGTCGAGCTGCAGCTGCACAACCAGCCTTGGCTGCGGGCCATGCGCTGGGACGGTCTAAGCCTGGGCGCTTGGCTGCAGCGAGAACAAGCACGTCATGCCCTGCGCATCGGCGCGCAAGCACGGGCCCGCACTCTAATCGAGAGCAGTCGCCAGAGCGCCGAGCGGGAACACAGCGAAGTGGATCTGGCGCAGTGCGACGTCTTGCTGGGCGAAGCGCTGCGTCGAGAAGGTCTGCACGAACCGGCGGCGCACTCGCTGCATCGAGCGCTGCAGTTTGCCAGCCGCAGTGGCGACGCCGAGGTGCTAGTCAGTGGCGGTCTAGGCCAAGCGCGACAGCGACTAGAGCTGGGGCACTATGAAGCAGCAGCCTCGTCGCTGGGAACGGCGCTGGCGATGGCCGTTGAAATTGGTCTGGGCTGCTATCGCATCGAGCTGCTGCTGCTGCGGGGCGGCATGCACCTGCGACGCAACGATTTGGTTGCGGCAGAAAACGATGCGCGAGATGCGCTGGCGATGGCCTCGGCTCCAGGCTGTGGCTACCAGTGGGGCGAGGCGGACGCGCTGCACCTTATCTCGACGATTCTGCTGGTTACCCGTCCTGCTCGGGGCTCCGCGCCGCATCAAGAAGCGATTGCCCACCTAACCGATGAGCTGGCACTGCGCGAAGCCATGCACGATCCCACGGTCCAAGAGATTCGCTGGCTGCTACGTCGACTTAAAACCTAGTAGCAGCCCAGCAGTCACGGGCTCCCAGCTACGCGATGCCGCCTACAGCGTGCCTGCCCTCAGGGAGGCGAGGATATCTATCCACGCTAGCTGCTGCTCGCGCAGCCTTTGCGCGACCTGCAGC
>JAGNNG010000482.1 GCA_017990795.1 Deltaproteobacteria bacterium | reverse complement strand
GGCAAGGTCAGCAGCTATCAGAGCTACCGTGCCGCGTGCTGGCTGGACACCGACAACAGCCGCTGCGGCATCTTGCCGTTCATGTTCGAGGAAGGCGCAGGCTTTGCGCAGTACGCAGAGTGGGCGCTGGACGTGCCGATGTTCTTTGTCTACCGACACGGGACCTACACGCATGTGCCCGACTTAACGTTCCGGCGCTTCATGGCGGAAGGCTATCGCGAGGAGCGCGCGACGCTGGCCGACTGGGAACTGCACTTATCGACGATGTTCCCAGATGCGCGGCTGAAGCAGTACGTAGAGGTCCGCAGCGCGGACGCGGGACCGATGGACATGATTCGCGGGCTGGGAGCGCTATGGCGGGGGCTGTTTTATGATCAGGCGTCGCTGCAAGCGGCGTGGGAGCTGGTCAAGGACTGGTCGGCCTCTGAGCGTGAGACGCTACGGCAGCAGATTCCGCAGCAGGGCATGAAGGCGACGGTGCGCGGTCACAACGTCGGTGTGCTGTGTGAGCAGATGGTGCGCATCGCGATGGCCGGAGAGCGTTCGCTGGGAGCGACGGCTGGCGTGCGGCTGCTGGAGCCTCTGCTGCAGCGAGCGGTAGAGCGGCGCAGTCCTGCGGATGACATCCTGGATGCGTTTGCATCGGTGGGCGGCAATCCGCGCGCGTTTGTAGAGAAGATTCGGTACCGATAAGGGACAACGGGCCTGGCTCTCGGTCTGCGATGCGATGACCGGGGCCAGGCTTTGCAGGGGCTTAGCGCTTGCGGGCGATGGCGATAAGGCCGCCGTCGATGTGGCTGTGTCGGATGTCGTCTTGGCGCCACTGGTAGCGCAGCTTCATCTCCCCCGCCAGAGCGCGCTGCTTGAGCCAGATGGTGACGCGCGGGAACGGGGCGATGGCGCGCAGCACCGAGCCTACAAAGTTGCCCACCAGGGGCGAGAAGTTGTTGGGCTGAGTGGTCCACTGCTCGATGTATAGGCCGTGCTGCGCCAGCTGATCGCGGAGCTTGTCGGCTTCGTAGCGGCGGATGTGGCCGCACGCATCGTCAAAGCCGGTGAACAGCTCGGGCGACACTGGAACCGAGAAGAACAGGGCCCCGCCGGGCTCGATGACGCGGGCCAGCTCGGCCATGACGGCTTCGTCTTCTGGGATGTGCTCTAGGACTTCAAAGGCGCAGACGATACGGAATGCTCCGTCGCAAAACGGCAGGGCGCCGGCGCTGCGGATGCTGTGGCCACCGTGGGCTGAGAGCTTGCGCAGAGCAGACTGGGAGAGGTCGACAAAGTAGCTGCCGCTGACCGGAATGCGCGGCAGGACGCCGGAGCCCAGCTCCAGCAGGCGCGCAGTCGGCGTCAGCTCTTTTTGCAGCTCGGCCCAGATGGGCCAGTCGGTGTGGGCGGGGATCGGCAGGCGGGCCCAGATCCGGTCGTAGATCGCTTCGTTTTCGCTCAGCATATCGGGCATGACGGGCACGGCCTCCAGTTCTACTTCACTGGCCATAGCGCGACGACTGGGCAAAGGGCAAGGCCCCGGGCCTAATTTGCGAGCGGACAGAAGTTGATAGGAGTGGGAGGCGAGTGTCGCTCACGTGAGCACCGCGACTTGGTACGCACGTGAGCTGCTGCTGCAGAGCGAAGCTACTCGGCGAGAGCGCGATCGATCTCGGTCTTGAACTTCTCGAAGGGGAGGGCGCCGGAGAGGAAGACGCCGTTTACAAAGAAGGCAGGCGTGCCACGGACGCCCGCTTCTTGGCCGTCCTTGGTGTTCTTCTTGACCAGCGCGGCGTGCTTGCCAGAGTCTAGGCAGCTGTCAAACGCGGTGCTGTCCATGCCCATGGTCTTGGCTGCACCCTTGAGGGCGGGGATGTCGAGCGTCTGCTGGTTATCAAACATCCAGTCGTGCATCGCCCAGAACTTGCCTTGATCGTTGGCGCACTGGCCTGCCTCGGCGGCCTTTTGGGCCTTATCGTGGAAGTCGAGGGGGAAGTCGCGGAATACTAGGCGAACTTTGTCTCCGTACTTGGCGACGACTTCTTCCATGACCTTCTTGCCACGGCTGCAGTATGGGCACTGAAAGTCAGAGAACTCGACGATGGTGACCTTGGCGGTCTTGGGGCCTTTGGCGGGGCCGTCGGCGGCCACTTGCACCTTGGGCGCGTGCAGCATGACTTTGACGCCAGCTTGGGACTTGATGTCCTCGATGATGCTGCCCATGGCTTCGCGGCGACGCTGGCTGGTGACGCCCTGGACGATGGTGTCTTTTACGGCGTCAAACTCTTGGCTGGCCAGCTGCGGGGGCAGGCGCGCCTTGTTCTCTTCAAAGAACTTCTTGGCCTCTTCAACAGAGACGGTGGGAACCTTGGCTTCCACTTGCTTCTTGAGGAAGTCGTCCTCGCTCATGCCGGACTTGGCGGCGACGGCTTTTACGACCCGCTCGCTGATCATGTTGTCGAGGGTGCGCTCGCGCAGCTCGAAGATCTCGCGACCGGCGGCCTTGTCGAGGTCGGCCATGGTGATCGCGTCTTTGCCAATCATGGCCACCACCACCTGAGACTCGGCAGAAGTCGGCGTGGTGCCCACGGTTTTAGTCGCGCTGTTGTTGCAGCCCAGGGCGAGCGTAAAAAGCGCCGCAGAAATCGGCTTCCAGTTCATCGTTTCGTTCCTTTTCTAAAGTTGGGTCGGAGGTACTTAACAGGGGCCAGCATTGCACAGCCTCGCAACATGACCAAGTGCCGAGTCG
>JAGNNG010000481.1 GCA_017990795.1 Deltaproteobacteria bacterium | reverse complement strand
CGGATTGGTGTAGGTGATGTGCGCATACCTGGAGCTAGGTGCGTTTGCGTATTCGCTTTCCCCGGATTCCTGCTGTGCTATTTTGATATACGATGCGAAATCTATCTTCATCGATATGCGGTAATAGGGTGGTTAGGCTCCTAAGTGTCATTGGTATGCTGGTATTTGCCAATGAATTCGCGGTATTGCCAGCGCAGGCTGCTGGGCCCGGTGGGGTGCGCTACTTCATAAAAGTGGGAGAAGTTGAGCTGTCACCAGCCGCCGCTAAGCCACAGCCCTCGCTCTCTGAGCCTGCAGCGGTAGTTCCTGTAGAGGGGGATGCTGCGTTGCCACCACCGGCAACGCCACCGCCAACCCCAGCAGCGCCACCACCAGCAGCGACGGCACCGCCAGCGGCAGCGACGTTGCTGACGCGTGACGAGGAGAAGGCTTTGGCCAAGGAAATGTTGATTGCGGCGCTGCGCAAGCGGCCTGAGGTCACACTTGAGCTGGCGACTCCGCTAACGGATATTTCGGGCGTCACCGCAGAGGTCAAGCGCAAGGGTTTAAAAGCCTATGAAGTGGGTCTGCGGGTACTGCGTCTTGAGCGCACCGTGCGACCCCCAACCGGCGGCAAGAAGTTTCGTCTACTGGAGCAGGACGCCAAGCTGTCGCTGGTCGGCACGACTTTTCCAGAGAAGCTGCTGGCACTAGGCGGTGACGGCGAGTCCACGGTGCAAATTGAAGTCGGTAACCAGATCAACCAGCGTCAAGAGCGCGAGGTTCTGGAAGAGGCGCTCAAAGACGCCATCGAGCAGGCCGTAAAGCAGGGCATGGCCAAGCTCTCGGCGCCTCCAGGCAAAGCGCCCAAGGGGCCGCCCCGCAAAAACCCAGCAAAGAAGTAGCGTCTCCGGGGGCGGGATGTTGTACGCTGCCGCGATGACCACCGACGATAAACTAAGTTTTATTGCAGAGCGGATTCGCAACGTGCCGGACTTTCCCAAGCCCGGCATCATGTTCAAAGACATCACACCGCTGCTCGCGGACCCTGTGGGGCTTGATTACTCGCTGAGCTTGCTTGCTGATGCGGCGCGGGCGCTGCAACCGACGCTGATTGTGGGGGTTGAGTCCCGCGGCTTTATCTTCGGTGTGCCGCTGGCGGACCGTCTGCGGCTCGGTTTTGCGCCTGTGCGCAAGCCCGGTAAGCTGCCGTATCGCTGTGTCCGCGACGAGTACGAGCTGGAGTACGGCAAGGGTGTCCTGGAACTGCATGAGGACGCAGTCGCGGGACACAATGTCTTGATCGTCGATGACCTGCTGGCCACGGGCGGGACTGCCGAGTGTGCTGCTCGCTTGTGTGAGCGCCAAGGTGCTCGCGTGGTCGGCTTCGCATTCGTGATCGAGCTGGCATTTTTGGCCGGTCGGAAAAAGCTCGGTAGTCGTCCGATTCACTCGCTGCTGACCTACTAGCGGCGCGAATCGCGATAGGAAGGTCAGCGTGGGTCGGGGCTCTGAGGCACGGCTGGCTTTGCCTGTTTTGTGTATCATGCTGTCGCTATGAAAGAACAAACCGACCCCGTTTCTTCGTCTTCCACTTCCGCTTCGGCAAGCGTTCCTTCTGTTGCAGCACCACAACCGGCCAGCGCGGTTCCTCCGGTCGCAGCAGACCCTGATCCCGTCACAAAGCTGCGCGCGGCTCGAAAGCGAGCAGTCGCTGGTGGCGCACCCAAGTACCACGAAAAAAATACAGCCGAGGGCAAGCTGTTTTGTCGCGAGCGCCTGCGTCTGCTCTTTGACCCAGACGCTGAGTTTACCGAAGACGGCTTATACGCCAACAATCAGGCTGGTGACTTGCCTGCCGACGGTGTGGTCATCGGTATCGGTCGCATTCATGGTCGTCCAGTCGCAGTGATGGCCAATGACAGCACCATCAAGGCCGGTAGCTGGGGCGCACGCACCGTCGAGAAAATCATTCGCATTCAAGAGACCGCGGGTCGTCTGCGCATCCCGCTCATCTATTTGGTTGATAGTGCTGGGGCGCGAATCACAGACCAGCTAGATATGTTTCCGGGACGACGGCACGCGGGGCGCATTTTTAATAATCAGGTGGCGCTCTCGGGGTCGATTCCGCAGATCTGTTTGTTGTTTGGTCCGTCGGCAGCTGGCGGCGCGTATATCCCGGCGTTCTGCGACGTGGTGTTTATGGTCGATAAGAACGCCAGCATGTACTTGGGCTCTCCGCGTATGGCCGAGATGGTGATCGGCGAAAAGACGACGCTGGAGGAAATGGGCGGCGCGCGGATGCACTGCGAAGTCTCGGGCTGCGGCGACTTGCTGGCAAAGTCTGAGGCCGAGTGTCTGCAGAAGTGCCGCGACTACCTCTCGTATTTGCCGCAGCATGCAGCTGCCTCGCCCACCGAGCCTGCGCCTGGGGTCCCGCGCTTGGTACGCGCTGCCGCGAAGCGTGTCGACGACATCCTACCGAAGAACCACAACCAGGCCTGCGATATCGTGCAGGTTATCGACGCGCTGGTCGACGACGGCAGCTTCTTTGAGCTAAAGAAGCTGTTTGCCCGCGAGATCGTCACCGGCTTTGCGCGGATGGCGGGGCGCACTATCGGGATTGTCGCCTCGCAGCCAAAGTGGAAAGGCGGCGTGCTGTTTGTCGATAGCGCTGACAAAGCCGCGCGCTTTATTTGGCTATGCGACGCCTTTGATATCCCGCTGCTGTTTTTGGCCGACGTGCCGGGCTTTATGATCGGCAAAG
>JAGNNG010000480.1 GCA_017990795.1 Deltaproteobacteria bacterium | reverse complement strand
GTGCGCCCGACCTACGGCTACATCCCCGCGTATACGCGGCTGGGTAATATGCCAGCCTCTCCCGCCCAGCGCGTGCTGCTGGTGGGCGACGCCGCGGGCCGACACTCGCCGCTGACGTTCTGCGGGTTCGGCTCGATGATTCGTTCGTTCTGGCCGATCGCCGTCGGTGTGCTGCGCTGCCTGCGCGAAGATCGCCTGCAGCGCAGCGATCTGGCAGCGCTGTGGACCGAGCCTCCAGCGCTTCAAGTCATGGGCGGCCTCACGCTGATGATGTCCCCTTCCGAGACCGGCGAGTCCGCAGCGCTGAGCGATCCCGACGGCCTAAATCGGCTGCTCGACTCCGCATTTGGCACCTTGGCTGCGATGGGCGACACGACCTACGGGCGCTTTTTGCGCGACGATGTCGATGCCGCCACGTTTGTTCGCTTCATGCTGGGCGCCGCGCGTAAGCATCCGCAGGTCTATGAAAAAGTGTTTCAGCAGCTCTCGCCAAGCGAAGTGGGGCGCTGGCTGTGGCGACTTTTTCGGCTGTGGATGCAGAGCTAAAAAACACCCGCAACCGCCACCTCAATCTGCACACTTACCGACAGGCGGGAATCACAGCGCTGGTGTCGTCGCGATCGTGATACGATGACAGCGTGCAGCAGGTCCGCCGGGCGGTGCTAGAGCAGCTGCTGGTACACCCAAGAATCAGGTTTCAAGGAATCGCCCAGCGCGACAAGGTCGTAGCCCTCGCGCAGTCGCTTCCAGAGTTTCCTTCGTTCCGGGGGCAGCAGGTGGCTGGGGTTGCAACCATCTGTGACTGGGATCACAAGCTGCCCTCGCAAGAGCCGCTGCTGCGCGTCATGGTGTGCTACTCGAAGCAGTCGGTGGGTCGGCTGTTTACGACCATTACCGAGCGCGCCCAGCGCATCGAGCTGGCCGACCGCTTTCCCGAGTTTGACGTGCCCGACTTTGACGGCATCGTCGCCGACGAGATGTACCTGTGTACGCTGCGCCCTGACCTAACGCTGGTGTCGGCAAAGCTGGTGTCCGACTGGCGGCGCGATGTCACCCACGGCGATAGCCAGCGCGCCCTCGCTGCCGTCCTAAAGTCCGAGCAGCTGCTCGCAGCCAAGCCGCAGTATCCGCAGCGCACCGCCAACCTCGATGACCTGGAGGTAGCTGGCTGGGTGGCGCCGTGTGAGAGCGGGCTGCCGAGCTGGTGCGTCGATGTCTGGTGGCTCACCGAGCTGGCAGGACAAGTCGGCAAGGGCCTCTCTTTCTTGGTCGATGTCTCCGAGGCTGGCCGCGAACAAGTTTTGCTCCAGCGGCAGTTCTCGCTGCGGCTGCGCTAGACCGCCACATCCACTACCCACGTGAGAGCACAGATGGACACAATCAAAGCCATGGTGCTCAGCAAGTACGGACCGCCCGAGGTCCTGCACCTGGGGAAGGTGCCACGACCCAGCCCTGCCCGCGATGAGGTACTGGTGCAGGTACAAGCAGCTGGAGTCGGGCTTGCGGACTGTCGACGTCGCGCGGGTGAGCTGTCGCTGCTGTCCTCGGCCAAAGCGCCAGCGGTGCTTGGATACGACGCGGCAGGAGTCGTGGTCGCGATTGGTGCGGACGTGCGTGCCTTCCGTCCCGGTGACGAGGTATTCGGCCTGCGCTTACCACCTCAAGGTGGCACTTACGCCGAGCTAGTCACCCTCTCGGAACACCTGCTGATGCCACGGCCAGATGCGTGGCGCTTAAGCGATGCCGCAGCGGTGCCCTCGCCTGCCCTGACCGCCCTGCTAGCACTGCGTGATCGCGGTCGCATTGCCCGAGGCAGCGCCGTTTTAGTTCTTGCCGCCACCTCGGCTGTTGGTGTTTATGCGGTGCAGCTGGCCAAAGCGCTGGGTGGCATCGTCACCGGCGTCTGCAGCACCGCCTCAGCAGAGCACATCCGCAGCCTCGGCGCCGGTCAAATCATCGACAGCCAAAAAGACGACCTCACCCAGCTGGTCGGCGCCTTTGAGATCATCCTCGATCCGCTCGGACAGCTAACGCTCGAGAGCTGCCACAAAATGCTCGCGCCCAAAGGCCGCTTGGTGCAGCTGCCGCTGTCAGCGCGTGGTCTACTCGGTGGTGTCGCATCGCTACTCAGCGACGGTCCGCGCCTGACCTTGCCGGTTCTGCTGCGCCCCACCCGAGCCGACCTGGATCAGCTTTATACCTTCGCTGAGCGCGGCAAGCTGCGCCCCGTAATCGAGCGCTCATTCCCGCTTGCGCAAGCGGCCGCCGCCCATCGCTACCTGGAACAAAAAAGCAGCAGCGCCGATCCCCCCGGTCCGGTGCTGCTACGAATCGACTAGCCTTGACTGCGCTGACGCTGCTTTAGCGCCGCAGCGATGAACTGCCGGAACAGCGGGTGCGGCTCCATCGGACGGCTCTTGAACTCGGGATGAAACTGGCAGCCCAGAAAGTAGGGATGGTCGGCCAGTTCCACCATCTCGACCAGCTCACCGTCGGGAGACAGCCCAGACAAAGTCATCCCACGCTCTTCAAGTTGCGCCCGAAACGCGTTGCTGACTTCGTAGCGATGACGGTGACGCTCGCTGATTAGCTCGCTGCCATAGGCAGCAAAGGCCAGCGACCCCGGCTTCAGCTTGCACGGATACGCCCCAAGCCGCATCGTCCCGCCCAGGTTCTGCACCCCGCGCTGATCGATCATCAGATCGATCACCGCAGTCTTGCACTCCTTGTCAAACTCCGCCGAGTT
>JAGNNG010000032.1 GCA_017990795.1 Deltaproteobacteria bacterium | reverse complement strand
ACCGGGGTGTTTGAGACCGCCAGGTGTTCCCGTCGCACATGCAGCGTCAGCTGCCACGACACCTTGTAGATCGGCTCATCAAAGCAAGGAAACGCGAGCCGCGCATCGATGGGCTCAAAGTCGCTGTAGATGTACAGGTCGCTGCCGTCTTTTTCGCGATACAGGCCCACGCCTTCGGACATTGGCAGCTTGCCTTGGTAGGTCAGTCGCAGCCGCGCGGGCCCACGGGGCAGTCGACGCTCAAACTGAAGCTGCACGACATCTTTGCCGACTTGCTGCGGCTTGCCGACAAGCTCTGGCGTGCCCTCGTCCGGGCCCAGGCGCAGCGAGACCTGCTGCAGCGCCAAGTCCGCCCCTTTGTCCAGCCACAGCACCTGCGTCGGCTCATCGATCTGGAGATCGATGTCTATGCGACCGGTGAAGCTGTCGGCGGTGGGGACTAGCTGCAGGTCGGCGGCATAGCGCAGCGGGTGCGCCACTTTGGGCAGTCGCACCAGCGAGGTCAGCGGCTTGTCCGAATCCAGCGATGGCGCCACGGCAAACGCCAATGGAGACAAGCCGCACAGCCAGGCCAAAGCCAGCACAACCAGCCAGGACGAAGCGGAAGGCCGCGCAAACAAGAGACAAGATCGAAGTCTGGGCATAGGCATCCTAACGAGGGAAAATGCTGCCCATGTTAGCAGCCCCGCCCAGCGCGCGGATCCCTGATTTGCCTACTCTTTCGCGAACCTAGCCTGCTGCGGGGGCTAGCGACCCAGCCAGTCCTTTAAACGCTGCGCCCGCGCGGGCGGCAAGGTCAGACCCAGCTCTAGATCGCTTGCATGGTGCCGGTCCGAGCCAGCGGTGCAGACCAGGCCCAGCTCGTCGGCTAGCTGCGTCCAGCGCGCCTGCACGTCGGGCGGATAGGTGCCATAAAACGCCTCTAGTCCGTCCAGACCTTCTTGGCGATAGCGTCGCAAGGTCCGCGCTGCTCGCTGATCGCCCGACAGGTGCGGATGCGCCAGCGCCATCTTTGCGCCCGCAGCCTTGCCGATCGCCAGCGCCTCGGCTAGCGGCAGCCGATGACCTGGCGCGTCTCCGGGTCCGCCGTCGTATAGGTAGCGCTGAAAGGCCTCTTTTTCGGTCGACACCAGGCCCTGCTCGCGGAGCGCGCGCGCCAGATCGGGGCGACCCACCGGACGCTCTCCGGCAGCTGCGAGGATCGGCTCGACATCGATGTTGACCCCGCGACGCTGCAGCTGCTCGGCAATCTGACGCAGGCGCTGGCGCCGACGCTCTGGCATCTGCTGCAGCAGCGAGTCTAGCTGGTCCCACGCGCCGCCAGTGTCAAACGCCAGGATGTGGACCAGCTGACCGTCGTCATCGCAGGACAGCTCGGTCGCCCGAATCAGGCCCGGAAAGACGGCGGCAGCCTCGGCAAAACCGGCGCAGGTGTCGTGGTCTGTTAGCGCAAACAACGAAAGTCCGCGCGCTGCAGCCAGCGCCGCCACTGCGCCCGGCGGGTCCGTCCCATCCGAGCAAGTCGAGTGACAGTGAAGATCAATAAGGTTCATAGCGCCTGACATACGAACGCACGGACGAGGACCGACCTAGGACGAGCGTGGAAAGAGGAGAAGTGGTGTTTGCAGTAGAAGATGCCAGAGCGGCTGCGCGGCTAGACGCCTTCGTCGGCTACTTTGTCTAGCTCGTCAAACTCGCGGCTGGCTAGGGCTGCCGAGGCGTAGTCGCGGTTCATCTCAGCGATAAAGTGGGCCGAGATATTCTTGGGGCAGACGGCTTCGCACTCGTAGAAGTTGGTGCAGTTGCCAAAGCCTTCTTTGTCGGCCTGCTCGACCATACGCACGGTGCGACGAACGCGCTCGGGCTGGCCTTGCGGCAGGTGTCGATACTGCGCCAGCTTGGCCGACACAAACAGCATCGCCGAGGCGTTCTTACAAGCCGCCACGCACGCGCCACAGCCGATACAGGCCGCCGCATCAAACGCGGTGTCAGCGCTAAACTTGCCAATCGGGATCGCGTTACCGTCGGGGGCCGCGCCGGTATTCACCGACACATAACCGCCCGCGTGCTGGATGCGATCAAACGAGCTGCGATCGACTACCAAGTCGCGCAGCACCGGGAACGCCTTGGCGCGGAACGGCTCGATGTAGATGCTGTCACCGTCGCGGAACTGACGCATGTGTAGCTGACAGGTGGTGGTGCCACGCTGCGGACCGTGCGGGATGCCGTTAATCACCATCGAGCACGCGCCGCAGATGCCCTCGCGACAGTCGTGATCAAAGGCAATCGGCTCCTCGCCTTTGGTGACAAGCTCCTGATTTACCAGGTCCAGCATCTCGAGGAACGAGGCATTCTCGCTCACGTCCTTGGCCTGATAGGCCACCATCTTACCGGCGCTGTTTTTGTCTTTCTGGCGCCAGACGTGCAGGGTTAGGTTCACTTGTAACTCCTCTGGGCGAGCTTGACGTTTTCGAAGCTGAGCGGCTCTTTATGCAGGTTTGGAGCCGAGCCTACGCCGGTAAATTCCCAGCCGCTGACGTAACAGAACTTGTCATCGTGACGCAGCGCTTCGCCGTCTTCGGTCTGATGCTCTTCACGGAAATGACCGCCGCAAGATTCTTCACGGACCAGCGCATCGCGACACATCAGCTCTGCAAACTCTAGGAAGTCGGCGACGCGGCCTGCGCGCTCTAGCTGCTGGTTGAACTCGTCGTTGCCACCGGTGACGCGGACGTTTTGCCAAAACTCTTGGCGCAGCTCGGGGATGCGCTGCAGCGCCTTGGACAGACCCGCCGCCGTGCGACCCATGCCGCAGTTTTCCCACATGATGTGGCCCAGCTCGCGATGAAACGAGTCCGGCGAGCGCTTGCCATTTATCCCCAGCATCTTGGCGGTGTGCTCGCGCACTTGCTTTTCCGTCTCGGCAAAAGCGGGGTGCTCGGTGGTCACGGCTTCAAACTTGGAGGACGCAAAGTAGTTGCCGATGGTGTACGGCAAGATGAAATAGCCGTCAGCCAAGCCCTGCATCAGCGCCGAAGCGCCCAGTCGGTTCGCACCGTGATCACTGAAGTTGGCCTCGCCGATGACGTGCAGACCGGGCAGGTTGCTCATCAGGTTGTAGTCGACCCACAGCCCGCCCATCGTGTAGTGCGAGGCTGGATAGATGCGCATCGGCGTCTTGTACGGATTTTCGCCGGTGATCTTTGCGTACATATCAAACAAGTTGCCGTAGCGCTGGCGGATGGCCTCCATGCCCAGGCGCTTGATCGCGTCGGCAAAGTCCAGGTACACACCGCGCGACGCACCGCCGACCACCGGCCCGACGCCGCGTCCTTCGTTACAAACCTGCTGCGCGGCGCGCGATGCAATGTCACGCGGCGACAAGTTGCCGTACGAGGGATACTTGCGCTCTAGGTAGTAGTCGCGCTCGTCCTCGGGAATCTGCTCGGGCTTGCGGGTATCGCCGGCTTTTTTGGGCACCCAGATGCGACCGTCGTTGCGCAGCGACTCGGACATCAGAGTCAGCTTGGACTGATGCTCGCCAGCGACGGGAATACAGGTGGGGTGAATTTGAGTGAAGCAAGGGTTTGCAAACACCGCGCCGCGCTTGTAGGCCCGGTACGTCGCGGTGACGTTACAGCCCGCCGCATTGGTCGACAGGTAAAAGACGTTGCCGTAGCCGCCGGTCGCTAGCACCACCGAGTGGCCTGCCCAGCGCTCGATCTTCCCGGTCACCAGATCGCGGGTGATGATGCCGCGCGCCTGGCCGTTTACCATGACCAGATCCAGCATCTCGGTGCGGGTGTGCATGCGCACCTTGCCCGCGTCGATCTGCCGATTCAGCGCCGAGTAAGCGCCGAGGAGCAGCTGCTGCCCGGTCTGCCCGCGCGCATAAAACGTGCGAGACACCTGCGCGCCGCCGAAGCTGCGGTTGGCCAGCGTGCCGCCGTACTCACGCGCGAACGGTACGCCCTGCGCGACGCAGTGATCGATGATCAGCGTGCTGACCTCGGCCAGGCGATGGACGTTGGCTTCGCGGGCCCGGAAGTCGCCGCCTTTTACGGTGTCGTAAAACAGCCGAAACACGCTGTCGCCGTCGTTCTGGTAGTTCTTGGCGGCGTTGATTCCACCCTGCGCGGCAATCGAGTGCGCCCGACGCGGGCTGTCTTGAAAGCAGAAGCAGTCTACGTTGTAGCCAAGCTCGGCCAGCGTCGCAGCAGCCGAAGCGCCCGCCAGCCCCGACCCAACCACAATGACGTTGTACTTGCGCTTGTTGGCAGGGTTTACCAGCTTGAGCTGCGACTGATAAGTGCGCCACTTCGAGTCGAGCGGCCCGCCAGGAATCTTGGCATCGAGTGTAATTGTCGACATTTCAGGAATTCCTTAACCAGCCACGGGAAGCAGCTTAAAAAGTACGGCGACTGGGATCGACCAGAAGCCCAGCACCAGCAGCACCACCAGCGTCTTGGCACCGTTACGCACCGGCTGGTTGTATGCGGAGTGATTCAGGCCCACGGTCTGAAACAAGCTGGCAAAGCCGTGCCACAGGTGCAGACCCAGCAGCGCCATCGCCGTCATATAGCTGCCCGCCAGGATCGGATTTTGAAACGCCGTCGTGACCATCAGGTAGACATCATGACGACCGGCGGCATCTTGCAGGCTCTTGTAGGCCGGGTCGGTCAGCATGAACGTAAAGTGCGCCAGGTGAAAGGCGACGAAGCTCAGCATCAGCAGACCCGAGAACAGCATGTAGCGCGAGGCGAAGCTGGCGCGCAGCGTGGCCTCTTTGACGTAGCGGGTGGGTCGCGCCGCGCGGTTGCCCAGCCACAGCTTTACGCCCTGCACGATGTGCGTGCCGATAAACAAGAGCAGCGCAATACGCGTGGGCCAGGTGACGCCGGGGTGGTCCTCCAGCCACTTGGCGTAGCTATTTAGCTCCTCGGGTCCAAAGAAGACCTTCAGGTTGCCAAGCAGGTGCCCGATGACGAAACCGAGCATGCCTAGCCCGGTTGCCGACATCAGCAGCTTCTTGCCGATCGATGTCTTAGAGATGCGAGAGAACCGACTCATGCGATGTCCTTACCAGATGCTGGGGTGACTGCCTGGGCAATTTTCTTGGCCACGCGGCTGCGAGCTTTTCCTAGCTGCTTGCTTGACTGTTTGGATGCTGGCCAGCCTGCATATGTGGCGCGTGCCGCACGGCAGATATTGTCGAGGAGTATACATACTTTCATCCTCCTGAACAGGCGCATGTGAGCGACGATTTGGACGGGTGATTTAGAGAGCTAATTTGCAGACTCAGGAGCGCGCGGCCCCGATCCGCAGCGAAGTTGCCACGCTGCATTCTCCGCTGCTAGCGTAGGGCGATGTCCGAGCCTCTGACAGCTACCGCCCCTGCAAACCCCGCACTTGGACCCAAGCGACTGCGCGCCCTCACCGCGCTTGCGGGCCTGGGCGTGCTGATCTCGATCTATCTGACCTTTATCCACCTGACCTACCTCAGCACTGGCGTACCCAGCGTCTGCAACCTGGGCGAGAAGCTCAACTGCGACGCAGTAAACAGCAGCCCCTGGTCCGAGGTCTGGGGCATCCCGGTCTCGCACCTGGGGCTCTTGTTCTACGCCACGCTGCTACTGCTGCTGCTAGCCGTGCGTCAGCAGCGCCACAGCGGCCCCACTGCGTCCCCGCTGCAGCTGCGCCTGCACCTTTACTTGGTGGGACTGGCCAAGCTGTCGGTGCTGACCTCGATCTACTTTGCCTACGTATCGCTGGCGCTGATCAAGGCCATCTGCCTGTTTTGCACCGGACTTTATGCCGTAAACCTGCTGCTGTTCCTCGTGCTGCTGCCGGGCGCCCTGCCCGCCCTGGGTCAGCTTGGCACCCAGCTACCGCGCGGCATCGCCGAAGACCTGCGCCTGCTCCTGCGCCAGCCCATCGCGCTGCGCACCGTCCTGGTGCTGCTGATTGGCGGCGTGGCCTCGGGCTTTATCCTGCATCAAGAGACAACGCGGCTTCACGCCCAAGAAGTGGCCAAGGTCATCGCCGCCACCGCCAGCCTGGCCCAGCGCCAAAGCGGCCAAAGCCCGACCGCGCCAGCGCCCATCCAGCGCATCGACCTGTCCTGTCCTACCGCGCCCAGCTTCGGCCCCGAAAACGCTCCCATCACCCTGGTCGAGGTCAGCGACTTCGAGTGTCCTTTCTGTCAGCGCGCCGCCGGCACCATCGAGGAGCTGCAAGCCGCCTATCCCGGCAAGCTGCGCCTGGTCTTCCGTCACTATCCGCTGGACCAGGCCTGTAACCCCAACATGAAGCGGCCTCTGCACGAGCGCGCCTGCGAGCTAGCCCGCGCCGGCTTTTGCGCCCATCAGCAAGGTCAGTTTTTCCCCATCGCCAAGCGCTTTTTTGCCGGAGACAACGACGCCGAAGATGTCGCCACCGCCGTGCGCGAGCTGGGCTTAAACAAGGCCGACTTTGAGCGCTGCCTGGCCTCGCCCGAGAGCCTGAAGGCGGTGCAGGCCGACATCGCCGCCGCCGCGCAAGCCGGGGTCGCGGGCGTGCCCGTATTCCTGGTTAACGGACGCATCATCAAGGGCGCCCAGCCAATCGCCGTCTTCCGCAAGCTCATCGACGAAGAACTGGCCGCCGCCACCGCCTCAAAATAGACCCCAGCTGCTAGTGCCCGCCAACATTGACTTGCCCCGAGTGGATCGGGATGATGTCGGCGATGGAACTAACGGTAATCGTGCCCTGCCTCAATGAAGAGGCAAACTTGCCCGAGCTCGTGCGCCGCATCGGCGAGGTCTTTCGCATCGGTGGACTTTTGCACGAGCGTGGCGGCGAGCTGTGCTTGGTCGATGACGGCTCTACCGACCGCACCTTCGAGGTCATGACGCAGCTGGCGGCCAAGTACCCGTTCGTCAGCCCCCAGCGTCACCTGAAGAATCAGGGCATCACCGCCGCGTGGAAGACGGGCGTAGCGGCAGCGCGTGGGCACCTAGTCTGCATCATCGACGCCGACCTGCAGTACCAGCCCGAAGACATCCTGCGGCTGCGGCGCGAGCTGTTGTGGTCCAACGTCGATCTGGTGCAAGGCTGGCGCTCGCCAGTGGGGCGCGAGCGGGGACCGCGCTACTACTACTCACGCGGGCTAAACGCCATGCTGAACGCGGCCTTTGACATGCGGCTGCGCGACAACAAGAGCGGCTTTGTCCTGTGCGCGCGTGAGGTCCTGGCCGACCTGCTCGACTATCGCGGCGACTACTACTACTGGCAGTCGTTTATCCTCGTGGCCGCGCACGCCAAGGGCTACACCTACAAAGAAGTCGAGACGCTGTTTGAGAACCGCAAAGCGGGTGTCTCGTTCCTGGACCAGCAGCCGATAAAGCCCATCCTGCGCACCTTTGTGGACCTGGGGCGAGCGCTGTACGAGTACCGCATTCGCCCAGCGCGCAGCTCGGACCTGGGGCCCAGCATTGTGGGTAGCGCCGAGGCTCCTGCCGCCCCGCCCGCAGCCCAGACGCAGGCGCCGGTACCGCTGTGGCAGCGCTCCTTGCAAAGCCTGTACTTGCAGACGTTCTCGGCGACGCACTGGATGATGACCAGTGATGTGCAGACGCACTATGACGACCTAGAGCGCAGCCAGTGGCTTCCCGCGCAAGGCGTACGCGCCCTGCAAGAGCGCAAGCTGCGCAAGCTGATCCAGCACGCCTACAACCACGTGCCGTACTACCGCGACCGTATGCGCGCCGCTGGCATCGGACCCGAGGACATCCGCACCCTGGACGACCTGGCCAAGCTGCCGTACCTGACCAAGGACGATGTCAGGCGGCACTTAAACTTCGACATCATGTCGGACAACCACCAAAAGGCCGAGATCCTGCGCATCACCACCTCGGGCTCGACTGGGGAGCCGTTCGTCTGTTACGCCGACCGCGCGCAGCTAGAGTTCCGCTGGGCCGCCACCTTGCGCGCCCAGCAGTGGACCGGCTACCGCTTCGGCGACCGCACCCTGCGCCTGTGGCACCAGACCCTGGGCATGTCCAAAGCCCAGGTCGTGCGCGAGCACCTAGATGCCATGATGTCGCGCCGCCGCTTCGTCCCCGCCTTCGAGATGACCGACCAGAGCGTCTCCGCCCTCATCGACCAGATCGAGACCTACAAGCCGGTGCTGATGGACGGCTACGCCGAGTCGCTAAACTTTATCGCCGGCTACTTAAAGCGCCAGGGTCGCACCCTCAAGTGGCACCCGGCAGGCATCATGTCGTCGGCCCAGAGCCTGCCCGACAGCTCGCGCCGCATCATCGAAGAGGCGTTTGGCTGCAAGGTCTTTGACAAGTACGGCTCCCGCGAGTTTTCCGGCATCGCCTACGAGTGCAACGCCCACAGCGGCCACCACGTCGTGGCCGAGGGCTATGTGGTCGAGATCCTCAAGGACGGTCGCCCGGCCCTCCCGGGTGAGGTCGGCGAGATCGTCATCACCGACCTAAACAACTACTGCCTGCCGTTTATCCGCTACCGCATCGGCGACACTGCCGAGGCCATGGACAACAGCCAGCCCTGCGCCTGTGGCCGCAGCCTGCCGCGCATCGGTCGCATCGAGGGCCGGGTCCAGTCCATCATCTTGGGCGCCGACGGTCAGTACCTGCCGGGCACCTTCTTTGCGCACCTTTTGAAGGACTACGACCACGCCATCCGCCACTACCAAGTGCTGCAGGAGCGGCGCGACGAAATCATCCTCAAGATCGTGAAGGGGGGCCGCTTCACCGACGAAGTACAGGCTGAAGTAGTGGCGACCCTGCAGCGCTTCCTGGGGGCTCGCATGCGCATCGTGGTCGAGTGCGTGGATGAGATCCCGATGGTGCGCACCGGCAAGCGCCTAGTAGCGATCTCGAAGCTGAAGATCGACCTGCAAGGGGACTCCGCAGCGGGCAGCGACGGCGGCCCCGAAACCCATCAGGTGCGGTCCACCAACAGCCTAAGCGAGCCAGAGCCCAGCCCCAGCTCGGACGCCGCCCCAAACCCAGGCTCTGTCCAGGCTGCACGCCGTCGTTCCAACCTCAACTAGGCACCGCTCGCTGCTTGGCGACCTACCCCGAATCGACCCCGATGAAAAACCCTGCCCTGCTTGATCGTGTGCCGGTCTCTATCGTGTCGCGCCCTGGCGTGACCTACCCCGAGCCCGCCCCGTTTGACCCCCCAAACCCCATCTACGCCATGGTCGAGGCCACCCTGCGCGACCTGGGCCTAGACCACGGGCGCGTCGGTACCCCCGACTGGAATCCGCTGGGTGACCTGTGCCCGGTGGGCGGGCGCATTGTGCTAAAGCCAAACCTAGTCGCCAGCAAGAACTTCCACCAGGTGATGCAGGGCGAGATGCTGGCGTGTAGCTCGACCCACGGCTCGGTGCTGCGGCCCTTGATTGACTATGCCCTGCGCGCGGTCGGTCCAAGCGGCAGCGTGTGCGTGGTCGATACCCCGGTCGAGGGCTGTAACCTGCCCCAAGTGCTCGACGGCCTGGGCATTACGGCGCTTTTGGCCTACTTCCAAAGCCGCGGCCACGACGTGCGCATGCTGGACCTGCGCAAGTTTCAAGTGGTGCCGCATATGGCCCTGGACAACGTGCGGCGGCTGGGGCGCTCGTGGAACCTGGGGGTGCTGCTGCGGCAAGAGCTGCCGGGGGACCCGCTGGGCTCGCAGGTGATGGACCTGGGCAGCCGCTCGCGCTTTTCCACCTGTGAGCAGCGCGCCAACCTGTACTGCTTTCACCGCTCGCACCTGCAGACGCCGCGTCCGCACCACAGCGGCGGTCGCCACGAGTACAGCCTGCCGCGCACGGTGCTGCAAGCCGACGCCCTGATCAACATCGCCAAGCTCAAGACCCACAAGAAGTCGGGCATCACGCTGGCGCTAAAAGCGGCGATCGGGCTGTGTAACGAGAAGTACTGGCTGCCCCACTACACCGCCGGCACCCCCGAGGAAGACGGCGACGAGTTCCCCTTCCGCCCGCCCCTGTCCGTCCTCCTGGAAAATCGGCTGCAGCGCCTGCCGCTGCCGCGTATTCAGTCGGGGCCGGGCCGCAGTGATCACTCGCTGATTGCGCGCGCGCC
>JAGNNG010000479.1 GCA_017990795.1 Deltaproteobacteria bacterium | reverse complement strand
CCGCGCTGCACCGCCCGCTCGATGCGCGGCTCGTCCGCAAGGTGCTCGACGCTGCCAAAGGCGATGTTTTCGCGCACCGAGAACTGGTACTGGTTAAAGTCCTGAAACACCACCCCGATGCGCCTCTGCAGCACCTCTTCGGGCAGCGTGCGCAGGTCCTGGCCGTCCAGCAGGATGCGCCCCTCGGTCGGCTGATACAGCCCCGAGAGCAGCTTGATAAACGTGGTCTTGCCCGCGCCGTTGTGGCCGACCAGCGCCAGGCTCTGACCGGCAGGGATAAACAGGTTGATGCCGCGCAGCGCAAACTTGTCCTGGCCGGGATACGCGAAGCCGACGCCGTCAAAGCGAATGCCGCGCTCGGCCTGCACCACCGCCGCGCCGCTGCCCACCCCCGCAGCCCCCGCGTCCGTCGCTGCCGCCGTCGTCCCCACGCTGGCCAGAGCCGCCTGCGCCGCCGTCGGAATCGCCAGGTACTCAAACAAGTTCGACATGTACAGGTCGTGCTCGTACAGGCCACCGACGCCAGATAGGCTGCTTTGGAACGCTTGCTGGCCGCGCTGAAACGCCACTACGTACAGCGTCATCTCGCCCAGGGTAATGCGCCCCGCCGCCGCCAGACCGACGATAAACAGGTAGCAGCCGTAGAACGCCAGCGTCCCCAAAAGCGACAGCAGCGCGCCCCAGCCCGCCCGACGCACGGCCAGCGAGCGGTCCTCGCGATAAAACGTCTCGCCCAGCGTGCGATAGCGGTCCAGCAGCACCGGCCCCAGGCCCAGCACCTTGACCTCTTTGGCGTGCTCGTCGCTGGCCAGCACGTACTCCAGGTAGTTTAGCCGCCGCGTCTCTGGAGCCCGCCAGTTGCGCAGCCGAAACGCCACTTTCGAGAACCGCATCTCCCCCGCTGCCGCCGGTAGCGCCGCCAGCACCAGCACCAGCACCGCCAGCGGGCTAAAGCTCCACAGAAGCCCGATGTAGCCCAGCAGCATCAGCACCGACTGCCCCAGCTGCAGCACGTCCGTGACCATCGCCAGTGGCCGCGACGACGCCTCGCGCCGGGCCCGCGTCAGCTGATCGTAGAACTGCGGGTCTTCAAAGTGCCGCAGGTCCAGCGTCAGCGCCTTGCTCAAGATCTGGACGTTGATGTCCACCGACAGCCGCGCGCCCAAAAGCCCGCGCACCAGCCCCGAGACGCGCTGCATCGAGGTCTGCAGCACCACCAGCAAAAGCTCGACCCCGACCAGTAGCAGCGCCCGCTTTTGGTCATGCGCCACCACCGCATCGACCAGGCTCTTGCCGACGTAGGCGATGCCCAGCGGCAGTACCACCCCCAGCAGCGTCAGCCCCAGCAGCCCCAGCGTCGCCGACGGAGAGCACCGCCACACCAGCCCCAGCCCCTGCGCCATCCGCCCAAGCCGGGCCCGCACCGCCGCCCACCGTCCAGCCGCCACCGCCGGGGCCGCCCCTTTCGCTGGCGGAGTCTTCGACGCTGATGCCGACGAAGACGGCCCCGCTGGCCCCGCAGTCGTCGTCCCTTTGCTGTCCTGAGTACTGGCTGCGGCTGTCATCCCCCGTCCTTGCTGCGACTGCGCGCCTTTGCGACGTCGCGCGCTAAGCCTAACCTGCTTCGTCTGTCTTGGCAGCCCCGGCCTCGTGACCCTCAGCACCGCTCGAAAGGTCGCCCTGAAGCTGTGCCGTCAGCGCCGCGATCGAGCCTGCCAGCGTATCTGCAGGATCAGCCTCTGCCTCGGTGTCGTCGAGCCCCAGGCCCAGCAGCTCTTGGCTGGCCGCATCCTCCGCTACGTTTTCAGCATCTTCGACGACGGGGGTAGACGCGGCAGCCTGCGCGCCCGCAACTGACTCAGCCCCCGCAGCCGCACCTACCGCCCGTGCCGAGGTCTTCCCCGACGGGCCGTGGTAAAAAGCGAACACCTCTTGCGCCACGCCCAGGCTCATCCCCGGCACTGCGCACAGCTGCTCTAGCGTCGCCTCGCGGATCTTGCGCACGCTGCCCAGCGCCGTCAAAAGCGCGCTCTGCCGCTTGGGCCCCACGCCCGGAATCTCGGCCAGCTGCGAGCGGATGGTGCCTTTTTCGCGCAGCTTCTTGTGGAAGGTTACGGCGAAGCGGTGCGCCTCGTCGCGGATGCGCGACAGCACGAACATCTCGGCGGTGTTGGGGCGCAGCTTGATCGGCTCTTTGGTGCGCGGCAAAAACACCCGGTCGGGCTGGGTGGTGCCGCCGCCGTCCTCGCGCTCTTTAGCCAAACCCACCACATCCATCACCCCGGTCCAGGCGATGCCGACGTCTTTCAGAGCCGCCAGCCCCGTCGCCAGCTGCCCTTTGCCACCGTCGATCACCAGCAGGTCCGGCAGCGCCCAACCGTCGCTGTTATCGGCTGCAACGTGAGTCTCTTCGTCTTCTGCGTCGCCTGCCGACAGGACTTCCAGCTCGTCGTCTAGCTCGTCGCCCGCTTCGGGCGCAGCCGTCGTCACCGCCGCCGCTGGAGTCGCCCGCACAAAGCCCTTACGCGCCGCCACCATCGCTGGCGACCGCACTTCGTCATCAAGCCCCGTCAGCAGGTCCGCCGGTGCAGACGCTTTACCGTCGCCCTTCACCTCGGCCTGCGCCTGCCCGCGCACCGCCTGCGCCGCCCCCGAGGTCAGCGCCCGCCGAAAGCGCCGCGACAGCACCTCGTACATCGCCGCAAAGTCGTCGTTGGCCACGCTGCGCACGCGAAAGGTCCGGTACAGCGCCCGCG
>JAGNNG010000478.1 GCA_017990795.1 Deltaproteobacteria bacterium | reverse complement strand
CAACACCGCAGCATCCGTCGGCGACCAGTCAGTCGGCTTTACGCGTCGGGGAAAAGCTGGCGCTGCGCTGGCCCGAGGGTCCCGATGTGCCGTCCCGACTGTTCCACTTTGACAGCATCCACGCGCTTCGCGACGACTTCTACGTCGTAAACGGCGACCGCCGCCTCAGTCAATCAGGCAACGCGGTAGATGTCGGCTCGGTGGTGGGTCGGTTTGTGCGCAGCGGCGGTGCCACCAGCGTCTTTTTTGGCTGCACACCGCACCAGCCAGGCACCTGGCTGCAAGGCGGCACGCAGGTGGTAGCGCTGCACGACTTCGGCATCGTCGAGGTTGTCCCGGTCCCATCAGGACTGGTCGCGCGGCGCATGCACGATCACCGCTTGTACCTGCTGACGTTTGCGGACATCGCACGCACCGGCCACTTGGAAGGCTGGCTGCCGATCTACGCCGCGCCATTTGGCAACATCCTGCTGGTCGAGCGCCGCGTGGTCAAAGACCGCCTGGTCCTGTCCTGTGAGCGCGGCCTAGTCGAGATCGAGCTAGGCGATCTGCCCAAAGTCTACGAGCGAGCTCGCCTGCCCATCGCCACGCCGCCGCCACCGTCGGAGGATGACTGGATGACGGACGACGGCACCGAAGGCATCCAAGTCGAGAGCCCCGCGATCTTGGGCCGCATGGAGCGTGAGGCTTTTGTGCTTACGCGCGGCTTTGCCCAGCCTTGGGGTCTACGCGATCTGGCACCCGCAGAAGTGTGGGGATCTCCGACGGGCGAGCTGGCTGACATCAGCAGCTGGCTACAGCAAGTTGGAATTGCCCCGCAGGTCTTGTAATGCCCGCAAATGCCCCAAGCCAGTAGGGCCCGTCCGCTACCCGCTACGAGCGATTCTCCACCCACTGCCAAGCATCCATGCGCCCCGCCAGCGACGCCTTGACCACCGCCAAGCTATCGGTGTGCAGGACCTTGTTACGCGGCAAAGCAAACAGATCAGACGCCTTGCTTACGTGCGCCGTGGCGTCGATAAACGCGGCAGCATAGCCAACTTCGCGAGCCATTTGCCGCTCACGACCGGAGACTGCGCGCTTGGTGCCGTACGGATAGGCCAGCATTTCCACCGCTCGCCCCAGCTGCTGCTCTAGCTCGGTTTTGGAGTCGCGGAGCTCTCGCAGCGCATCGTCCCACGACAGCCCCGACAACACCGGGTGCGTCTGCGCATGCGAGCCGATCGTAAAGCCCGCAGCTTGCAGCTCCCGGACCTGCGCCCACGACATGAACGGTCGCGTCGGCACATAACTCGCGTGCGGCGGACGCCCCGAGATGAGCCCCGAGGCCACAAACGCCGTCGCTGGCACGGTAAACTCCGCCAGAATCGGAGCCGCCGTCGTCAGTACATCCAAGTAGCCGTCGTCAAACGTCACCGCCACGGCTTGCTCGGGCAAGTCCGCTTTTTCGCCGCGAATCCACGCCACCAGGTCTTCAAGCGACACCGGGCGGCACTCGGCAGCAACGTAGCGCATCTGCTCGCGGAGCTGCGCGGGGGTCACCGACCACTCATCGACGGGCTCGTCGCACACGCCGTGGTAGGTCAGGATGCGCGGCCAGGTCTTGGTGTACTTGCCTCGGCTGTCCAGCGTGTAGCTAAGACCTAGTACAACATGACGAAGAGCACCTTTGACCGTCGTACGCAGCTGCGACTTTAAGCTCATGTAAGGACTTCTTCTTGAAGCTGATGACTATGGGTGCGCTCTGCCAGCAGGCAGCGCAGCATGAACAGCGGAATGCCGACCAGATAGCGCCGGGCTTTGTGCGGCTGCTGCAGCAAGATGAACAGCCACTCCAGCTTGGCCTTGCGCATCCACAGCGGTGCCCGCTTAAGCCTGCCGCCGTAGTAGTCCAGCTGTCCCCCGACGGCCAGATACATCGTCTGCGGCAGCAGCGGATCATCCAGGTGCCGATCGATAAACTCAAGCTGCAGCGGATTGCCCATCGCGACTAGCACGATCTGCGGTCGCAGCGCATGCAGCTTTGACAAGACTGCTGCCTCACTCTGGGCGTCGAGGTAGCCGTGGTGACTGCCAACAAACCGCAGGTGCGGGAAGCGATGCGCCAACAGTGCCTGTGCGGCCTCCGCTACGCCGGGACGCGCGCCCAGCACAAAGACCGAGGTCTCTGCCGGTAACGCCGCGAACAAGCGCGGCACCAAGTCGGTACCATTCAGGTTCGCTGGCAGCGGTCGTCCTCGTCGCTGCGCCGCCCACGCCAGCCCGGCCCCATCGTTGAAGACCAAAAAGCGTCGCTGCAGCAGACTACGCATCTGAGCATCGGCAGCGGCAAGGTTCAGCGTCGACATATCGGGAAAACAGACGCCCACCGACTTCTGGCTCGCCAAGCGCTCGAGCAGCACCTGCACGGCCTGCGGCACGGTCAGGCGCGGAAAGCGCACCCGCAAGATGTCCACAAAGTCCGCTGCCTCTTGAGCCCCCGCCGTCGCAGACATCGACTTCCTCAAGGAACGACGATGACGTCGCCGCGCAGCAAGTAGAGGTTCATCTCGGGGTTTTTGCCCGCCGCCAACCGAGAGTAAATGATCGGAATGCTGCGATCCTTGCCGTCGCCATGGCGCAGAATATGGATGCTGTCGCCACGCGCGTAGGGAGTCAGTCCATGCGCCAGCGCCAGCGCCTCCAATACCGTCACATAGTGACCCGGCTGGTAGTGGCCTGGCTGGTTGACCTCACCAAGGATGCTGACGGCGTAGCCT
>JAGNNG010000477.1 GCA_017990795.1 Deltaproteobacteria bacterium | reverse complement strand
TTACTGCATCCGAAGTCGAGCACTTCACAGCGGGGAATCTAGTCAGCATCGCAGAGTGTCCTTGGCAAAAAGTCGCAATTGCTGCGCACCATACCGAGCCCGTCACAGCTTCGGCAAGGCGATACAAACCGCTGCCCTCTGCGCGCTGTCCTCGGTCCTTGCGGAGAAAATTCCTAGATCACTCGGCGGCGGGGGAATGAAGGCATCGGCAGCAGCGACGGGGGCGATCCTTCACCGTGATCTCAAACCTGACAACATCATGCTCGTCGCCGACTCCGAAGTGGCGGGTGGGGAGCGGGCCAAGGTGCTTGATTTTGGGTTGGCCAAGCTCCTGGTGTCGCATCAAGGGGTGAAGACGCGGACCGGCTCGTTTTTTGGGACGCCGACGTATATGTCGCCCGAGCAGTGCGGTCGCAAAGCGCCGGTTGGTGAAAAGAGCGACGTCTATGCTCTGGGAGCGACGCTGTTTGAAATGCTGGCGGGGCGACCACCGTTTCTGGGCGACGAGCCGAATCAGCTGCTGGGGCAACACCTGTTCTCGATGGCGCCAGCGCTGGATGAGCAGGTGTCAGGGGTGCCGCCGGCGGTCGCTAGCCTGGTGCGGCGCATGCTCGCCAAGTCACCAACCGAGCGACCGACTATGAGCGAGGTGGCGGCTGAGCTAGACAGCTTTTCAATCTCGGTACAGCTACCGGCGGGAGGGCTGCTGCTGCCCTCGTCCAAGGCGTCGCGCCCAAGCGATGCGTTTCAGCCGACGATAAATGCCGGCATGGATGGCTTGGCGGCGGAGTTTGCGGCAGCCCAGGCGAAGCAGCAGCCCGCTTCTCCGCTCAGTGCTCCTTTGCCGAAGGTGCGGAAGCGGCGCCGCCTACTCCCCAGCTTGCTAAGCCTCAGTCGAGCGACCGGGCAGTTTCGCTCGGCGCACCCGGTGAGTATCTCGGCAGTGCTGGGGGCGCTGGCGCTGGCTGCGCTGGTGGTTTTGTCTACGCGGCTGTATCGCCAGCAGTCACGCGCCTCGACGGTACCGGTAGTTCAGACGGCTGATGCTCTGCGCAAGGTGCAGTGGTCGCTAGACAGTAACCCCGCGGGTGCGCAGGTGTTTCGTCTGGTCGATGGGCAGGTGCTGGGGCAGACGCCGTGGCTATCGGTGCAAGATGCCGCGCCGGGTGAGGTCGCGGTGCTGCTGCGCTTGTCTGGCTTTAAGGACGTGGTGCTGACGCTCGATAGAAGTGCCAGCGTGGCGCGCCTTGAGCGACTGGTGCCGCTGCCAGCCCCGGTGGTTTCGCCCAGCGTCGATGCCGTGCCGGTTCTGCCGCCCAAGCCTGCGAAGCGCAGTCACCGCAAACAAACCGACGTTGACTTGCAGCCAGTTCGTTAGCCGTCAGCGACGGAGATCTGGGCTATTCCTCGGGCCCGTTTTCCACCGTCTCGACCACCACATCCAGCAGGCCTTGCGTATGCAGCACCAAGTAGCCTAGCGCCAGCACGGCTGTGATGCGCCACAGCACCAAAAAAGCCAGCATCAGCAAGCGTCGTCGCGTGCTCGCCGGGGGAGAACTTACGCGTAGACTGACCGCTGCGGCCCAGTTGATCAGGGCTCCACCGACGGCAAGCAGCAGCACCGGCTGGCTCATGGCACCGCCTTGAACCAGCGCCGCCACCAGCGCAAAAAAGCAGGCGACGGGCAGGTAGTAGTAAAGCTCGATCGGCAGGGGCCACAGGTGGTGGCGGGCGCGCAGCAGCTGCACCAGCAGCGTGGCGAGTAGCAGCAGACCCGCCGCAATGGACCAGCGTGTTCTCGTCTGCTCTTGGGCGCAGTGCTGCAGTCCTTCCTGGGCAATCTCTGGCCACAGCGAGCCGGCGCCGCTATGCGACTTCAGCGCTTCGTAGTGCGCGCGAGCCTCGGCAAAGCGGCGGCGGGCCAGCAGCGCATCGGCCTGCGCTTTGTGGGCGTGGGCAGACCACTCGCTGCGCGGAAAGCGCGTCTGCAAGGTCGTAAAGGTCTGCGTCGCGGACTGTCCGGCTCGTAGCTGCGCGCGGCCCAGCAGATACAGCGCCTGATCAGCCAACGCAAAGTCGGGATGGGAAGCGAGCAGGGCCTGCAGTCGCGTCAGTCGAGCCGGGCTGTCCTCCTCGGTCTTTTGCTGCAGGCTTAGAAACTCGGTCAGTGCTGCGCTACCGGTGCGCAGGCCAGAGGTCAGCCGCTGCAGTCGATTTTCGGCGCGTCGCAGCAAGCGACTTTGCGGGTAGTGCTCCGTCAGGCTGCGATAAAGGCGCGCAGCCTCGGTGGGATTTTCTAGCTGCTCGTCGTAAAGCTGCGCGGCCTCAAACAGAGCCTCGGGGGCTAGCTCGTCGGCTGGGCGTTCGTGAGCAAGCAGGCTTAGGGCGGCTGCAGCCTCGGCTGCATGGCCTTCGGCTAGCTGACGCATGGCGGCATCAAAGCGGGCTTGCGCGGCAGCCGTGTGCTCGGCCTGCGGGTCGTCGCCAGTCGGCGTTGACTCACCATCACGACTGCCAGCATCGGGCAGCTGCGCAGGGTTCGTCACTTTAGGCGCATCACTCGTCCGTGTTGCCGACAGCGCTGGAGCCGCCAGTGCAGGACTGCTTTGTACAGACCACAGCCCGAGGAGCAGCAGCAGTGGCCACAGCCAGCTAGAGCCTCGCCGCCGGCTGCAGACTCGTCGGTACACGCTGCTAGTTAATGGCGTGCGGCAGCGCCAGCAAAAACGGTGAGATCTCCGCATCAAACATGCTCCCGTCGGGGCG
>JAGNNG010000476.1 GCA_017990795.1 Deltaproteobacteria bacterium | reverse complement strand
GGTACCGCTCCCAACTTCTTGAGGTACACCCGCACCGGGTCGTAGGCGGAGTTCTGATTCCCATCCTCACCTTGATCGGCTGCCTCCTGCTCATGGTTCTCTAGATCTTCGAGTTCGATACGAGCCAGCGAGTCGTTGTAACGATCCATGGTGTTTTCCCACGGGCAGACTGCGCCCAGCAGCACTGACACAGAGCCGATGTTGTCGCACCTGCGACGCATCCGCCGGTCAGTCGCACGCGGTCAAGCGTGCAGGGTGATAAAGACAAAGCAACCCAAAGTCAGGTTCGTGCAACCAAGGGAGTCCGCTTCAGGCTCTTACTTAGCACCAGGAGGGAGTCCTAATTCCCTTCATCAAGCTGGCGCTCACAGTGCTCACGTTCCCAAACATCCGGAGGCACCGCTGGTTGCAGAAGGCGTTGCAGTTTGTACGAGTGACGCGGGCTACTTCTTCACACCGCGTCTGATCTTCTCGATGCCGTTCACTGGTGCCGCTGAGTCAATTCAGCTGCTGGAATTCACCTGCGACCGCGCAAAGGTCACGCTTTCGTTTCTGCGTACTGCTTGACCAGCGGCCTACTGCCCCTGCTTCTTGCCTGCTGGTGAAGATAAGAACAAATCTAAGCTGAGAATCATTCCCGGCAAGTGAACCTTGCAAATCTCTGCGTTTTCTTGCCTGGTCGCTTGCGGCAGTACGCAGATCCGTTACCATTTCGCCGCTTGTAGCCTCGGTTTGGCTGGCTCGTTGCGGCGCTGCGTTTGACAAAGCGCTTCGATCGCCTGCCCCGAACCGGTCCCAGCGAAGCTCTTTGTTCATGTCTGTTCCAACGCAGAAAGTGCGCGTGTGATCCGTGTCCTCTGAAAAAAATCCTCCCGAGCTCGAAGAAGTAGTGGATGTGACTGCAGAAGTTGCGACTGGCGGCGTGGTTGATGACGCGCTTGCGGACTTGCAGGAGTCAGACTCGGGGGACGACGAGGCGGTTGCGGAGTCAGCGTCGGCTGCATCGTTAGATGCCGGACCTGGGGCGGTCATAGATCGCCAAGCCGTCATCGATGTGGTGCGTGGTGCTGCAGATCCACGCGGGCTTAAAGCGACAGAGATCGTGACGCAGCTGCGCGCAACAGCGAAGACGCGGCATCGCGTGCGCCGACTTCTCAATGAGCTATTGGATGACGGTGTGATCGATCGCGGTCCAGCCAAGCGGTATTTCTTCGTGACAGCAGCGACTTTGGCGGCTGCGGCCACTGGCGTTGTGGCTACAGACGCACCTTTGGCTGCACAAGTACTGGTGAAAGCGAGCGTTTCGGCTTCTAACCAGACGCCTGTGCCGGTGGTGTCGGCGCTGCCAGCGGGGACGGTGTGCGGTCGTATCGTGGTAAATCCTGCAGGCTTTGGCTTCGTCGAGCGTGACGACGGCGAAGAGACGGTCTTTGTCGCAGCCCGTTATCGCGGTGGCGCCATGGATCGGGATCGCGTGGCGCTGCATGTCTGGCTGGGCTACCGCGGCCCTGAAGGTCGCGTCGTTCAAGTGCTAGAGCGTGGTCGCGCCAAAGTGACCGGAACTCTGCGAGTAAACGGTCGCGCGGTGGTGCTTGACCCTGATGATCCGCGAGTGCAAGGGCCGGTGCTCTTGCTGGACGATCCGCAAAAGCTGCTTGAGCCCGCGCAGCAAGGTCTGGCCGTCGTCGCTGAGATCGTCTCGTACCCAAGCGGTGCGGATGAGGTCTTGCAGGCCCGGGTGCTGCGCGTGCTGGGTCCGCCTGATGATCCCCGGACCGAGGTTCAAAAGATTCTGGAGTGCGAAGACATCACCACGGAGTTTCCCGCTGCTGTGGTTGCTGAGGCAGAGCAGGCACCTCAGGCCGTTCGTTCCGAAGACTTGGCCAATCGCGCCGACCTGCGAGGCTTGCCGTTTTTGACCATCGATCCCGAGACTGCTCGCGACTTTGATGACGCGGTCTGTATCGAGGACGAATCGGCGGAGTCGCAGCGTACCGGGGTTACTCGGCTGTGGGTGGCCGTTGCTGATGTCTCGCACTATGTGCGGGCAGGCTCGGCGCTGGACAAAGAGGCGGAGCAGCGCGGCTGTTCGGTGTACTTGCCCGATCGCGCCATTCCGATGCTGCCTCATGCGCTGTCATCGGGAATTTGCTCCTTAAATCCAGACGTTGAGCGCATGGCGATGGTGGCGCGGCTCGATATCAACGACAAAGGTACCGTCGTTGGTGAGCAGTTCATGGCGGCGGTGATTCGTTCCCGAGCGCGCATGGACTACGGCGGGGTCGCTGCTGCTCTGGGAGGCGACTTGCGTGGCAGCCGGGCCCGTTACGAGCCGTACCTGCCGACGCTGCGTCGCTTGGCGGAGCTGGCGTGCCGACTGCGACAGCTGCGGATTGCTCGTGGCTCGCTCGACTTTGATCTACCGGAAGCGCAGGTGGTGCTGGCCGAGGATGATCCGCGTCGGGTGCAGACAGTTCGCAAAGCCCGCGCCGTGCCAGAGCTGAAGCAGGCCTACGGCATGATTGAGGACTTTATGCTGGCCGCCAATGAAGCGGCGGCTCGCTACTTTTCACGGCGTGACTTACCGACGATGTGGCGCGTACATGCGCCGCCGCGCCTAGAGCCACTTGAGCGCCTGTCTGCTCTGGCGGCCAGCTTTGGCTTTCAGCTTGATCCAAAGGCGGCTCAAGCGCCGCTGGTGATGCGGGCGTTCTTGTCGCAGATCGCCGGTCAGCGCAGCGAGAGAGCGTTGTCCTTTCTGCTCCT
>JAGNNG010000475.1 GCA_017990795.1 Deltaproteobacteria bacterium | reverse complement strand
CAGCTGCCGCTCTTGTTTGCGGGGGACCAGACCTCGCAGCACTTTGTCCTTCGCGGCGGTCGTCTGGAAGCGCAGCCTGAGGCGGGTTCAAGGAGCGTCCGATGAGCGGGTCGAGTGTGCGGTGGAAGGTTCGGCTAACGCAGCTGCTGCTGACGGTGCTGCCGCTGGGGCTGGGAGGCTGTCCGCAGCCACCACCTCCGGCACCGACGGTGGCTTGGGTGCAGCCTAGTCGCAGTGGCGTGCAGACGACCCGGGGGGGCCAGACCCAAGAAGTACCGCTGGCGCGCCGCGTCGAAGCGGACAGCGAAGTGCGCACGCCCAAAGAGTCGCGCGCCTCACTGTTCCTGGATGCCGGGGCGTGGGTGCTGGTGGATGCCGACAGCCTAGTATCGGTCACAGATAAGGGGCTTGCGGTAAAGCGCGGGCGCGTCTGGGTCGATGCGCGCGGGACTGAGGCCTTAAATCTGCTGGCTGCGGACGGAAAAGTCGTACTTTCGGCCCAAAACGCCGGAATTTCGCTGGCTGTGGACGACAGCGGCGGGGCGCAGATCTACTGCGCGGCTGGGCAAGTGACGTGGCAGGCAGGCGGCAAGGGCGGGCGGCTGCAGTCGGGTCTGTCGCTGCTGTGGAAAGGCGGCGAGGCCAAAGAGACGGCGCAGGCGCTGTGGGACGACTGGACCTACGGTCTTGCCGAGCCTGGGCCGCTGCGACCGCTGGAGCCCGCTGGCGTCGGTCAGCTGCTGGCCCGTCGCAGCGAGCAGGTCGGTATCGCGCGCCTGCCGATGATCGTCCGTCGTCACGAGGTGCGCGTGCGCATCGAAGGCGACCTGGCGGTGACCGAGATTGAGCAGACGTTTTTCAACTCGCGCTCCGAGACGGTGGAGGGCGTGTACACGGTGCGGCTGCCGGAGTCGGCGATCCTGAAGGAGTTTGCCGTCGGCGGTGATGATGAGTCGCCGTCTAGCGCGACGGTGGTGCCACGGGTGCGCTCGGGCACCTCGGCATATGAGCAGCAGACGGCGCAGCTAGAGTGGGCGGGCCGCGGTCGCTATCGCGGTCTGGTGACGGGGATCTCGCCCGGCAAGACGCGGATGGTACGCCTGCGCTACCTGGAGTGGCTGCCTAGGCTGCAGCATCCAGGCGGGCCGCGCCGCACCTACGTCTACCCGATGGGTCAGAGCGCAGCAGCGCAAGCGGGTGGGGCACCGAACCTGGGCGAGTTCTCGCTGGAAGTGGATGTCAGCGCCGCGCAGGTCGGAGGCCTGGAGGCGGGCCTGGGCGCGCGCATCGACGGTGGCAAGGTGGTGCTAAGCGGCAGCGACTACAAGCCACGCGCCGACTTTGTGCTGGATCTGTTGGACCCCAAAGACCGCAAGGCAGAGCAGCTGGACGCCTATCGCGGCGAGCAGACGGGCGATGCGCGCTACTTCTTTGCGCAGCCGGTGCTAAAGCCGGGCAAGACGGCGGCGGGGCTGGATGTGGCGCTGGTGGTGGACGTCTCGGCGGGACTGGACGAGGCACGGCTGGATCTGGTGCGCTCGGCGGCGCTGGCGGTGCTGCAGCAGCTGGGACCCAAGGATCGGGTGGCGGTGATTGCATCGTCGCTGGGCGCGACCACGCTGGGCCGGGACGCACTGGGCCCTGCGACCAAGGCGCGGATCGAGGAGCTGACGCAGGCGCTAGGCAAGCAGACCCCAGCGGGCGGTAGCAACCTAGAGGCGGCGCTGGCGCGGGCGGTCGAGGTCCTGGATCGCGGACGTGGCACGGTAATCTACTTTGGCGACGGTAAGCCAACGGTGGGCGCGATGCTGCCGCGCGAACTGCGTGAGCACTTGGAGCGACTCGGACAGCTGCCTCGGATGTACGCGGTGGCGGTGGGCAGCGATGCCAATGTCGAGCTGCTAAAGGCGCTGTGTGACGGCGGACAGCGCGAAGGCGTGGTGCGCATCGAAGACCGACCCGAGGCGGCGCGCGCAGCGCTGCATCTGCTGGAGCGTGCGGCGCAGCCAAGCCTGACCAATGTGCAAGTGGAGCTGGGCGAGCACGCGGATGTGGTCTATCCCGAGGGCAAAGTGGCGCTGGAAGGCGGCGATGCGCTGCCGGTGATCGCTCGGCTTCGTCGGGATCGCGCAGGCGTACCGTCGCAGCTGGTCGTACGAGGGCTACGCGATGGCGAGCCGTTTACCGAGACGCTGCCGCTCAAAGTTCATAACGTCGAAGATCAGGGCGATCTGGCGCGACGATGGGCGTTGGCGCGGCTGCAGCGCCTGCTGGAGCGTGGGGCGGGCAAAGAGGCGGTGCTGGATATTGGAACGCGCTTTGCGGTGGTGACGCCGTGGACGGCGATGGTGGTTGGCGGTCGCGGCGGGGATGCCTACGCGCAGAAGGTGGGTGACGAAGAGAGCGGGCTGTTTGTGCCGCCGGCGCTGCGCAATCAGGCGCCCAGTGATGCGTCGCTGGTGCTGGAAGGCGGTGTCTCCACCCAGACGGTAAATACTCTGTCGATCGAGTCGCTTTATACCCGGCTGCTGCAGGAGAAAGAGGCTCCGGCGCGGGTCTGCTACGACCGCAAAGCAGCGGGTCATCCAGAGCTTTCGGGGCGAGTGACGGCGCAGATCAAAGTGGCGCTGGATGGGGTGCTCAAGGATGTGAAGGTGATTTCCTCGACGCTGCGTGCCAAGGATGTGGATAGCTGCATCGAGCGCGCGCTGCTGGGGCTGAAGTTGCCGCCGGCACCGGATGGCAAGCTGCACGAGGTCATGTTCTCG
>JAGNNG010000031.1 GCA_017990795.1 Deltaproteobacteria bacterium | reverse complement strand
GTGGCCAGCGGCGGCACCGTCTTTCTGGACGAGATCGGCGAGATGCCGATGGGGCTGCAGGTAAAGCTGTTGCGGGTGCTGCAAGAGCGGGCGGTGACGCGCGTGGGTGACAATCGCGCCGAGCCGATCGATGTGCGGGTGCTCGCAGCGACCCATCGCGATCTGCCCTCAGAGATCCGCGCCGGTCGCTTTCGCGAGGATCTTTACTATCGACTCAACGTGGTGCAGATCCACCTGCCGCCGCTGCGCGAGCGGGGCGACGATGTGCTGATCTTGGCGCACTACTTTTTGCGCCGCTTTGCCGACGAGCTGCAGCTGTCGCCGCGCACGCTGACTCCGGGCGCGGAATTGGCGCTGCGTCGACATCCGTTCCCCGGCAACATTCGCCAGCTAGAGAACGTCATCAAAAAAGCGCTGGTGCTGTCTGAGCACACCGAGCTTAGCCCCGAAGATCTGGGCATGGCCGCCGTCGCGCAGCCCAAAGTCCTGCCGCTTGCCGACGCCAAAGAGCGCTTTGTCCAAAAGTATGTCAGCGAAATTTTGGCGCTGCACAACGGCAACAAGACGCGCGCGGCGCAGGTGCTGGGCGTCGATGTGCGAACGGTCTTTCGCTTCCTGCATCGTGAAGAGGGGAGTCGCTCAGAGCCTGAGCCTGCGCACTCGTCGGGCGTGGGTGATGGGGATGATGTCGGTGGGGATTCGAGCACCACTTCGTAGCCAAGTACATGCGAGCGGTTTGGCGCTGCAGGTGCCAGACGTTAGCGCTGGCGCAGCTTGATTTTGGCGACGGAGCGGTGGGTTACGCGAAGGCGTTAGCGCGTGGTCTTCACCAAAGTTCGCGCTGTTCGGCAGCTTGAATTCTGCGTTGCGGGGGTCATTGTCAGACCCCCAAGTTAGAGTGCAGGACAAGTTGCTGCTACTCGAAGTCGTCGTCGGGTGGCAGCGCAAATTCCGGCCTGCTTGGCCATGCAGGCTTCCCTCAAAAAAGGAGAGACGGCACACATGAGAAACCATCCCTTTGGTCGTTCACTTCAGCCCTCGGTGCAGCGCTCGCTTGGCTCTAGCTATTTGCAAAACCGTTGGATGAGGTCGGCGCTGGGCTTGGGTTCACTGGGCCTGCTGCTGGTCGCAGCTTGTGGCTCCCCCGACCCAGAGTCCTTGCTACCAGCGGAAGAGGTTGGCTCGCTGCAAGCTGAGCTGAGTGGTCCCGCTCCGCAGTTGACGTCGATTTCTCCCAACATTGGCCCGGCGGACGGTGGCACGACGCTGACATTGACGGGCAAAAACTTTCGACCCGGTATGTCCGTCAGCATCGGTGGCATCGCGGTGTCGAGCTATTTTGTACAGGTCGTCTCATCAACGGTGATGACGGTGGCGCTGCCTGCCAAGCCTGGCGCATTTGGCCGAGTGCCGGTAGTGGTGACTCGCCCCGAAGGGAAGTCTGTAACGCGCTCGGACTTATTTTACTACTACTCGGACAAGCTCCAGATGGACGATGCCAGCCGCTTTGGTCACGGCGTTATTGGCTCGCGTGCGGTCACAGCAGATATCAACGGCGACGGCAAGCTCGACCAGGTAATCTTGGGCACGCCATCATTGGGCTCCTCTGACGACGTCCTTGCGGTTGCGCTAGGGACGGGCACGGGACTGTTGCAAGAGCCCAAGCTGACGACGTTGCCTGAAGGCTCCATGAGCGACCTGGCAGTGGTGGACCTAAATGGGGACAAAAAAGCCGATGTTATAGTTGCTGTGTCAAGCGGCGGCACCAAGAGCGTCGTCGTGCTGCTTGGCAATGGCGATGGAACCTTTGCCGCACCACAGTTTCCCCCGTCTACTGCAGGCGTGACGCGGATCTTTGCGCAGGACCTAAATGGCGATGGCCGTGTTGACCTGCTCGGGGTCGGCGTAGATTCGACCGTCTGGGGCTCGACCGCCGCAGTCTATCAATCCTGGTTTGGAAAGGGCGATGGCACGTTTGAGGCGGTTGTAGGACTTACTCTTTCGCCCGTGGAGGTCTCCGAGGTCCTGTTTGACGACTGGACTGGCGACGGCGTACCCGATCTCTTGACTGTGAATCGGGGTATCAGCGCGATGCGGGTCTTTCCGGGCAAGGGTGATGGAACCTTTGGGGCTGCCATCACTGCGGGCGCGGTAAGTGGTGTTTCGTACTCCCCGAAAGTGAAGGCGGGCGACTTCAACGGAGATGGCAAGCGCGACTTGTTGATCTCGCGATACTCGGGGATTCCGGCGCTGTATCTAGGCAAAGGCGACGGTACTTTTGCGGGTCCGCAAGATGTCGCAGATGACCTGGTCTATAGTGACTTTACCGTCGGTGATATTAACGGGGATGGGAAGCTAGATCTGCTCTCAACATCAAGCTCTGCCAGTGCCTACTATCTAGGAAAAGGAGATGGAACATTTGGTCTGCGACAGACGTTTTCGTCGCGCAGCTTTGTCGGGCCGGTTCTGGCCGATCTAAATGGTGACAAAAAAGCAGAGCTTGTTAGCAGTCGATACCTGACGGTGCTGGTCAATAATGGCAGCGGTTATTTAGACCCCGCATCGATGCCAACTGGTAGCAAGCCCTCTGCTGTGCGCTTGGCCGATGTCAATGCCGACGGCAAAAGCGACCTGATCGTGACCAACTATGACAAGGGCACGGTTCGCGTTGCACTAGGTGAGGGCAATGGTCGCTTCGGAGCGTCGGCTACCTTTACCGCGGGTCTTGGGGCCAACGGTGTGGCGGTCGGCGATGTTAGTGGCGATAGCAAAGTCGACTTGGTCGTCAGCAACTTCGACGCCAGCAGCGTTAGCGTACTTTTGGGAAATGGCGACGGCACCTTTGCTGCGCCGCGCAGCTTGGCGGTCGGAAATAGTCCTTCGGGAGTGGTGCTCGCCGATGTCAATGCAGACGGAAAGCTCGACATTGCGACTAGCAACTATGACAGCGATAGCGCAACCGTTCTTCTAAATACGGGGGCAGGAAACTTTGGGGCAGCCAAGCACTACCCAGTGCAAAAATTCCCCACCGCGATTGCTAGCGGAGATCTAAACGGCGACGGCAAAGCGGATCTCGTAGTCACAAACTCCGAGTCCGGATCGGTGAGTGTGCTGCTGGCGATTACTACTGGTATGGGAGTCGCAAAGAATGTTGCCGTTGGCAAAAATCCGCTGGCTGTGACAGTGGCTGACTACAACGGGGACTCTAAGCTGGATGTGGCAGTGGCGAGTAGTGATGACAACTCTGTGGCGGTGCTTTTGAATAGTGGCACTGGCACGCTGACCGCGACGACACCGCTGGCCGTCTGCTCGTTCCCATCCGCACTGGCTGCAGCAGACATGGATGGTGATGGTCGCAGCGATCTGGTTGTGAGCTGCGATGGTGGCACCGATATCAAGTACTGGATGGGCTTTGGCGATGGCGCCTTTTTCCCTTCCAGCACTAGTGAGTCTCTCTCTTCCAATAGCTTGATGGCGCTGGCTGACCTCAATGGGGATACCAAGATGGACTTGGTCTATGTGCAGGACGCGCTGGAGCTTGCGACTTCGCGGCTGAATCGGACTCCGTAGGGAAGCGAGCGGTAGCGTTGAGTTAGGAACGTCGTAAGCAGCTAGGGAGCGGAGCCAGGAGTTGAGCCTGGCTTCGCTCCTTTTTCATTGCGCGCGGGTCATGAAGCAGCGCTGGTGTTGCGGCGTCGTGGGCGCAGGCTACTTGAACGTCACTTGATAGCGGTCGATGACAAAAGGCACCGGCGTTCCGTCCTTGTCGAGCGCGGGCTGGATTTGGCATGCGGGCTCCGTGCGCAAAAGGCCCACCGCGAAGGAGTCCAGGGCCTGGCTTTGACTCTCTAGGACCCGGACTTGACGTAGCTTGCCGCGCTCATCTAGCTGCAGCCGCAGGGCTACTGTTCCGGTGCGACCGCCAGCGCGGCTGCTCATCGCGGCGCCACAAGCACTGACGTCGTAGACCGGCAAGCGGCTAACCTCTTCCTTGGTTCGGGGATGATAGTCGCTGTCGCGTACGCAGGTGGTGTCGCCGCCGACATGAAACACGAACGTCTGCCAGAAGCACACGGGTTTTGGCTGCGGCTTAAAGCGCCAGGCCCTCAGTGTGGCCGCAAGCTCGGTATCGGCTCCAGCAATGCTCTGCAGCACCTCCACAGAGCCGACGGTGCCGCTGGGCTCGATGCAGACTCTGTAGGTGCCGACCAAGTCGTCACATGGATGCAGGACCTTTACCGCCTCAGGAAGGTGCGGGTCATCGCCGGTGCTGACCTTGCTCTGCGTGATCATGAGCGCAGGCACAACTTCGGGAAGAGGCTGGGGAGGGGCTGAAGGAGGCGTCGAGGCCGTGGCGGCTACAGACGTACTGTCTGCGAAGCGCAGCACAAAGGGATAAGTGATGATCACAATGCCCTTTTGCGGGGCCGGGAAGACCCAAGTTTTTACTGCGGCCAAGATGCACTGCTCGGCACGGCTGTTGCCTAAGGTGGACGACTGCACTAGGCCTGCCTGGACCTGGCCGTTGCGGCCAATGGTGAACTGCACCAGGACCCGGCCTGCTAGCTCCGGGGCCGTTGCTAGCTCCCGCTCGTAGCAGGCTTTGACCTCTTCGATGTGGCTGTGGATGACGGTACGAATTTGCTCCTTGTCCAGGAATCCTCGGACCTCGGTGGCCTCCTTTTCTGATGGGGTTTTCGCGTAGACCGGGTGCGGACTTAGGAACTGCAGCGTCAAGCCGAGCAGCGCTGTACCAAGCCAAGGGAGACGGAGCGGAGGTGACTGACTCATGGAAGCACCAGCAGCGCTGACGGCTGCAGCTACCAGCGTACCATGCGTCCGTGGGCTGTCCCCGTTGGGGACGACTAGTTGGGCTGGCGTAGCAGGTCTGTCAGCTGTCCCGACTCGGGCATCATCAAGGCGCCGCACTCGCGCACAAGGCTAGTCATGCCAGACAGACCGCTGCCACCGACCAGCAGCCGACAGCGACCTTGGCAGAGGTGCATCAGCGCGCTCAGCAGCTGGCGTAGCTCACTTGGCTCCCGACGTGCAACCAGCGACAGACCGACCAGCTCAGGATGCACCTTGTCGATGGCGGCTTTGAGATCGGCCAGCGGCAGGTTTGCGCCGAGGTAAATGGTGTCCCAGCCTTGAGTTGCGGCATCCAGCGTAAACATCAGCAGACCCAGCTCGTGCATCTCGCCTGGGGGACAGGCGCAGATCATGCGGTGCGGGCCACTGTTCTGTCGAAATAGCTCCAGTTGCGCCTTCAGCTTGCCTCGGATCAGGCTGGAGCCAAAGTGCTCCGCTGCGATCGAGAGCTCCCCTCGGTGCCAGCGTTCACCCACTTCGCGTAGCAGCGGTAGAAGCAGCTCTTTACACGCGGTCTGCGGCGACAGCAGCGCCAGTGGCGGTCCCAGCAGCTCATCGACGCGGCGATTGTCAAAGGTGGCAAAGGCTTCCAGCAGCTGATCGACGCGCTCGGCATAGCTGGTCGGGGGCGCGATGGCGGTGGCGCGGCTCCCTGCTGGGTCAAGCACAGAGTAACCTGAGTGCGCGGTCGCAATCCGTCGTGGCTCTACCGCGGGTTGCTGCCGAAGCACCGACTGCACAGAGCCATCAGCCACTTCTGCCGCGCCATTTGCCACCGCGGCTTGAGCCAGCAGCTCATGACGCTGGAGCTTGGCCAGCTGCATAGGGGCGATGCCGCGCTGCACCAGCTTGAGCGCACTGCGCAAGACCGCAACATCGTCATCCGAATACAGACGATAACCGGCCTCTGTTCGCTCCGGCACGATCAGGCCATAGCGGGCTTCCCAAGCGCGAATCAGCGCCGCCGAGAGGCCCGTCATCTGTGCAACGGTCTGGATTCGATACTTGCTCAAGCTGCGATCACTGTGACTGCTCTGCGATCCGGTGTCAATGGTTTGTATAAGGATTGTTCTGGATCAGGTGCTGGCTGCGGCCACAAACAGGCTGTGCGGTTAAATGAAGAAACCCCGCGAATATTAGCTGGATAGAGCCGATTCTTTTTTGAATTCAAGATTTTCTGAACAAAACATCAAGCAAACGTTTGACAGCTCGTACTTGGTTTGTGTAAGGTTTGTATATATCGCAGGCGCTACCTGCAGCCAGTCTGGATCGCATCCAGCGCCGCGACCCAAACCGCCGGTCCCCAGAACAACGCGGAGCAAAGCCATGCCACAGCAAAACCTTCAGGCTGACCAGTCTCAATCTCAGGCCCTGGCTCAGGCCGTTGCCAACAGTCGCCCAGCCCTGCTACGGCAGGCCCGACGTATGTTGCGCGACGAAAGTGGTGCCGAAGATGCGGCGCAAGACGCGGTGCTGGCGGCGCTGTCACATCTGGACTACTTCCGCGGCGACGCTCAGCTGGGAACGTGGCTGTATCGCGTAGGGGCTAACGCGGTGCTGATGACCATGCGCAAAGAGCGACGGGCCAGTGACCGCAAAACGCGCGCGGTGGCCAACTTGCCGCAGGACTCAAGCTGGTTGCATGGGTGTGGCAATGCCGCGCTGGCGCAGACGCAGCTGGAGGGAGCACAGCAGGCGCAGCTCCTACGGTGGGCCATCGAGCAGCTGCCCGAGCGCTATCGCTGCGTCGTGATTCACTGCGACCTCGACGAAAAACCTGTGCAGGAAGTCGCGGAGACTTTGGGACTTACCGTCGGTGGCGTCCGAACACGCCGACTGCGCGCACACCGCATGCTGCGTAGCTGCCTGCGTCACCGCGCCACCGAGCTATCGGAGTCGACGCCAGAGTAGGTTCCCTAAAGTACTTGCTACGAGCGCCCTCGCTACCAGCGCCCAAGCCGGGACCTGCACGTGATATAATTTTCAGCTGTGCCCGTCCGCAAACCGACCTCCAAGCCTGCTCCTAAGTCAGCCAAGCCAGCCCGCCGAGCGCGCCTCAAGTCAGAGGCTGCACCGGTAGCACCCACGCCCGCCGTCGCGCCAGAGCCTGCGCCGGAACCAGTCGCGACCGTCACTGCTGCGCCCGCGCCCGTGCCCATCGATGTTGCCGCAGCTGTGAGCGTTCCCGAGCCGCAGCAGGTCGTGTCAGCACCGGCTGCCGATCCCCTCGCTGAGATCGCAGCCCGAGTGGCCAAGTCCTTCCAGCTGTCGGCGCTTGAGCAGCGCTTGCTGGCGTTGCTGCTTCGGCCCGATGCGGCCTACACGGTCGCCATGGCAGCGCAGGAGCTGGCGCTGTCTTGCGAGCAAGCGATCATCACCTTGGCCAGCGATCAGCGTCTGCGGGCACACGGTCTAGTCGAAGTTGGCGAGAGTGCCGAGCTGGGCTTTCTGCGACCCGACGATCGCCTGTTTGCGGGGCGCGGCTTGCTGCTGTCGGGCTTGGTCTCGGAAGCGGCGCTGTTTACGGGTCAGCTACCGGGCGTGATGCACCTGCCTGCACCGTCGCCTGGCACCAGCTGGGCCCAAGAGCTGATGCTCGAAAAGCCGTCGCCGCAGCTGACGGAGCTGGTCAAAGAAAAGCTGGTCGCAGCGCAGCCGGTGCTGCTGTGGCTCTCTGGGTGCAGCGTCGAGCAGAGTCAGGCGCTGGCGCAGCTGCTGCGATATCGGCTGCAACGTCCGGTGGTGCAACTCGACGGGACCGCGCTGCAGGGCTGGCCGGTGCCGCAGCTGGCTTCTGCGCTGCGGCGGCTACGACGGGACGCAGACTTAAAAGGCGCAGTGCTGCTGGTGACCGAGGCCCACTTGCTGGGAGGTGCTTGGCGCGCACTCGCTGGGCCTCGCCCCGCGGGTCAGTCGGCGCCGCTGATCTTGGCCAGCAGTCAGCAGCTCTCTGCGCCGGTGCCGCTGGGCGCGCCAGGTGTGGGGCTGCGTGGAGATCAAGCGTGGCTGACCTGTAGTGTCTCGTTGCGGGTGCAGCCTGTTGGAGCTGCACAGACGGGCGCAGGCCCCACCAGCGCGGATGCTGCAGCCGGAATGGTGGCGGATCCAGTGCTAGACGATCCGGCGGCGATGGCCAGTCGGGACGATGCGCGTCGTCGGGCAGCGATGGATGCAGCACGCGCGATGGGCAAGCCGATCCCAACCGAGCTGATGGCTGCAGTTCCACCTCCGGCGGCTGCAGCACCGGTCTCTCGTCCTGCGACGCCCGTACCGACGCCAGCGGCTGCTGCTGCGCCTGCTCCGGCTGCTGTTCCGGCCCCTGCTGAGAGCGCTGCGCCCAGTGCGCCAAAGCCGATGAATCCGCGCTTGGCTGCGGCGCTGGCGAAGGCGGGCATGCTGCCGCCGGGCACGCAGGTTGCGACACCGACGGCTGCCGCTCGTCCGGGAGCCAAGCCTGCTGAGGTTGCGGCGGCTCCTCCTGCGCGACCGGTGCCCGCGAGTCCAGCTGCGGTTGAGTCAGCAGTAGTAACCCCCGATAGCAAAGAGCTTGTAGAGGCTCCGCCTCCCGACGATCAGCCGCCGCTGCCGCTGGCAGACGATGCGCCCCATGAGGAAGCGCTGCGAGTGCTACGTACCACTCCCAATCAGGCGCAAAGAGCGGAGCTGCTGCGACGGTTTGCCGGTAGCAAGTCACCTGCGGTCATCCAGCTGTTTCGCGCCAATACCAGCAGTCCACACCCAGGCGTACGCGCCGCTGCTGAGGCAGGTATGGCCTCGGTCTTTGGCGTGAACTGGAATCGCTCGCGCCCGATTGCGCCGCCGGTGCAGCCGCCGCGTAGCGATGACTCGGGCCGAGGTCCAGGCGGCGCGTTCTAAATCGCCATAGCTTTTCCGTCTGTAGCAGCAACTTGGTGCGGGTGGCTGAAGGTGCCTTGCCCGGCCCTGCGAAAACTGATTCTATGGCCAGCATGCTGATGACCTTCTTTCGCGAAGAACACGAGATGTTTCGCAAGTCCGTCGAGCAGTGGCTGGCCAAGGAAATTGCTCCCCACGTCGAGGAGTGGGAGCGGGCCGAGCTGTTTCCTCGGGAAGTTTTCAAGCGCGCGGGTGAGCTGGGCTTTTTAGGCGCTCACTACCCCGAGGACGTCGGTGGGGCCGGGGGCGACTGGTGGTACGGCGCAGCCTGGGGCGAGGCGCTGGTGAAAAGTCGCTGCGCAGGTCTGGCCATGGCGCTGATGGTGCAGACCGACATGGCGACGCCCATCATCGGCGAGCTTGGCACGCGGGAGCAGAAAGAGGAGTTTTTGGCACCGGCGCTGCGCGGCGAAAAGATCGCAGCCCTGGGCGTCAGCGAGCCTAATTGTGGCAGCGACGTGGCCAGCATTCGCACCACCGCGCGCCGGGTCGACGGCGACTACGTAATCAATGGCGCCAAGTGCTGGATCACCAACGGCACGCGCGCCGATTTCATCACGCTGGCAGTGCGTACCGGAGCCGAGAACAGCGGCTTTGGCGGCGTCTCGCTGGTGACGTTTCCGACGGATACCAAGGGCTTCTCGGTCACGCGCAAGATCAAGAAGATGGGCAATCACTCGTCGGACACCGCCGAGCTGTCGTTTGAAGACTGCCGCATCCCCGCGCGCTACCTGCTGGGCGAGGAGAACCACGGCTTTTACTACATCATGATGAACTTCCAGGGCGAGCGCCTGATTGCCGCCTGCAGCGCCGTCGCTGGTGCCCAGCAGTGTCTGGACGAGACGATCCAGTACACCACTGACCGCACCGCGTTTGGCCGCCCGATCCTCAAGTTCCAGGTCTGGCGGCATCAGTTTGCGCAGCTGGCGACGGAGATCGAAGGGGCGCGCTGGCTGACCTATCGCGCCTGCGACTTGTTTAATCGCAAGGAAGACGCGGTAAAAGAGATCACGATGGCCAAGCTGCTCGCCGGTGAGCTGGCGTGCAAGGTCGCGGATCGCTGCCTGCAAGCACACGGCGGCTTTGGCTACTCTGATGAGTTTCCGATCTCGCGCTACTACCGCGATGTGCGCCTAGTCACCATCGGTGGCGGCACCAGCGAGATCATGCGCGAGATCATCTCGAAGCGGCTCGGTTGGGGCTAGGCGACGGGAAGGCCGCGACGGTGACGGGCCCGGTTTGTACGCTGGTGGTGATGGCCCGTGCGCCGGTCGCAGGTCAGGTCAAGACTCGGCTGTGGCAGGGCGAAGCCGCAGCGGGTTTTTCAGAGCAGCGGGCTCTGTCGGCGGCAGAAGCGGCGCAGCTACATGCCGCTTTTATCGTCGATGTCTGCAGCAA
>JAGNNG010000030.1 GCA_017990795.1 Deltaproteobacteria bacterium | reverse complement strand
GAGAGCTGGCCGACCCGCTGCTGATGCTAGAGCAGCCGCTGCAGCTTGAACGACCGCTGCCGCCATTTTTTGCGGGCGTGGGCACCCGTGACCCACTGCTCGATGACACGCGACGTCTTGAGCGAGCTTTGCGCCACCTGGCCGTGCCGCATCAGGTCTGCTACTACCCCGGCGAGCTGCACGCGTTCCACGCGCTGGTCTTTCGCACGCAGGCCAGGCAGTGCTGGCGAGAGCAGCATGCGTTTTTGGACCGCTACCTGCTACCGCCTAGCGACCCGAAGAGCGCGACGTAAAACGAAAAAAGCCAGGCGCTAAGGCCTGGCTTCTTCTTGCTGCACTTCGCGCTGCCTCTGGCAGCTATCGCAACTACCGAGACGCTGGCGCGGCGCCTTCCAGCATCACTGCCACGCCCTCGCGCAGCTCAGCAATGCGGCTGGTGATCACCTTGTCGCCGGTCTGCAGGCCCTGCACCAGGACCGACTCGCCGTCGCGGTCAGCCACAGTCACCGTTGCTGCTGCGGCTTTACCATCGCGCATCACAAACACCTTGTTGCCGTCCGTCAGCGCCGTACCCGGCAGCCGAACTACCTGCGTCAGTGGGCTGCGCTGTAGCTTCAGCTCATCGCCAACTTTGGCCGTCGTAGTCTCTGGCAGCGAGAACTGCACCACGGTGTACTCGCCCTCGGCCTTGAGCACCGAGATCCGCGCCGCCAATGGACCGCCAGCAGCCGTCAGCGCGACCTCTTGCCCGGCTTTCATGCCTTGCGACTCAATCGCCGGAATCTTGATCTCGGCTGCCAGTGCCTTGTCAGCCACCGCGATGACCTCAGCGCCAGCGGTAACCGCCTGACCAGCCTTGACCAGGACTTTGCTAACGGTCCCAGCGCTCTTCGCCAAGAGCTGTACTTTCTTCAGCTCTGCTTCGACTTGCTCTAGACGCTGCTGCTTCTCGCCCACCTTGGTCTGCGAGTCTTTGTCGACCTTGTTCTTGGCCTTGGCTGCGTCGATCTTCTTCTGGTAAACGCCAATCCGCGCCCGCAGGTCCACGGCCTCGGCATTCAGCTTGGTGTACTCGGCAAGCTGCACTAGCATCCCGCCCGCTGCAACCTCGATGTTCTCTGCGGCAAACTTGCTAACTGCGCCGCCAGCTTCGATCTTCAGCGTCTGCGGCTCTGCCTTTTTTACCAGCGCGGGCGTCGCAAAAAAGCGCGTGACATCTTCGGCCTTGGCCTCGGACACCTTGACGCCTAGAGCGGGCGGCGTCGGAGGCGGCTGCATCGCGACGAAGTAGTAAGCCACAGCGGCCACCACCGCGAGCACCACCAGCACCAAAGCCCACTTGAGACCCCCACCGCTCTTCTCAGGCGCAGTCTCGGCGACTGGAGGCTTGACGACTGGCGGCGTAACCACTGGCGGCGTAACCACCGGCGGCTTTACAACCGGAGCGACCACAGGAGCAACCGGCTCTGGCTGAGCCACAGCGACGGAGGGTACAGCAGGAGTCGGTCCACTGCTCTTGGGACCCGGTACCGCAGCCGTGGGACCACTGATCTTTGCCGGCGGAAGCACCGAAGGCTGCGACACGGGGGCTGCAACCGGTTCGCGCGGCGGCGCAGCTACCGGAACTACATCAAGCAGCGACGTTGGCGTCGAGCTGATGGCATCTGCCACCGCAGACGCGGGCGTTTCGACCACAGGCCGCGACGGAGTGACCGCTGGCGCTTCCACCACAGCGGCTGGTGCCACTTCTGGTGGTGGTGGTAGCTCGCCCAGGGCTTCGAGCATGTCGGACTTGGGCTTGGCGATCGGCGTGACCGGGAGCGCGGCTGGCTCGCTCTCGACGGGCTTTGCTGCGACCGGCTTGACCGCCGGAGCTGCAGTCGGTCCGGAGGGAGCCGTTGCAGCAGGCTGCACCACTGCGGTCGTAACCGGAGTCTGTCGCGGAGGCCCCAGCGGTGGCATATGCGCTTGCGCAACAGCGGCTGGCGTCTGGCGCGGACCTGCCGGCGTGGGTGCTGGACCAGTCGCCTTGGGCACTGCCAAGATCGGCTGACCCATCAGCCCGTCGTCGTCGCGAACCGGACGCTTCGCAGGAGCAATCTCGACTGGCTTTTCGACTGGCTTCTCGGCCGGCTTTTCGGGCAGCGTCGTGGCAGCCACAGCAGGCACAACGCTGACAGCAGCTGCAGCACCGCCAAACTTAGCGACCATTGCAGAAGCAAACAGCACCGGCGGCAACAGCGAAGGCTGCGCAGCCACGCCATCCAACAGTCCGAGCTGCCCTAGCCGCTCGGCATAAACTTGCAGGTCATCGCGGCTGATCGAGAAGCGAAACTGCTCCTCGGCCCAGCGTGCTAGCTCGTCTGCAGAGCGCTGACCGTCCATGCGCTGAGCCAGCTGCCACTCGTAATCAAATAGGCGCAGCACGCCCCCAGTCTTGGGGTCGGCTACGTCAACGTAGGACACGCCGTCGGCATCTTCGACGGTCGTGCTACGCAAGTCTGTTCGGAGCTTGGGCGTCGTAGTCATCATCGCGAAGGCTCCTTCACCCACCACCGCGTTTGAGCTCAGTGAGGACCTGCTTCGCTACGGCCTTGAGCGTCTCAAAGACACCCACGCCATCCGTCGCAATCGCCTCAAAGTCAGGCACATTGGTCGGGTTTAGCTCTTTACGCAGGTCTTCAACCGACATCACTTCAGGCATGTCGCGTTTATTGTACTGAACTATGTAAGGTAGCTTATCAAGATTGTAGCCCTGTTCCTGCAGGTTACCGCGCAGGTTCTCCAGGGACTCAATGTTGGCTTCAAAGCGCGCCTCTTGCGAGTCCGCCACAAAGACAACACCGTCGACACCCTTGAGGATCAGACGACGACTGGCGTCGTAGAAGACCTGCCCGGGCACGGTGTAAAGATGAAACCGCGTCTTGAAGCCGCGAATCTCACCCAGCGACAACGGCAAGAAGTCAAAGAACAGAGTTCGCTCGGTCTCAGTCGCGAGCGAGATCATCTTTCCCTTGGCGTCTGGATTCGTCTGTTTGTAGATATATTGCAGGTTTGTTGTTTTCCCGCATAGACCAGGGCCGTAATAGACTATCTTACAGTTGATCTCGCGTGAGCTGTAATTAATAAAGCTCATCGTATATCCCACATTCGAGGTTCATTTATTGATAGCCTAGCTGACTTCACAGCAAACTGTGAAACCGCGCACGTGACTGGATGGATCCAGATGGCCATTAGACTTGTTGGCAGCGTCGCAGCGGCAGTGACCGGCGAAGAAGCCTGTCGACCGCCCCGCCCCTTCATCAGCGACGCAGAGCCAGACTTCTGCAGCGGCATGCCGTTACTCTCCGAACAGCTTGTCGATGTCGTCGTCGGTGATCTCGCCAGCGAGATTGGGGCCAAAGCTGGCACCAGTCTGCTGCTGCTTTTGTATCTTTAGGACCAAATTATCGAAGATTTTCACCATTTCTTCGGTGGCTTTGCGAACACGCAAGCGCACTAGGCCTAAAGAGGAATTCGAATCAAATAGCACCACCAATATTGCGCGGCGGGCTACGACCGAAATGTTTACATTATAACGAGTTCCCTCGTGAAATTGGCCGCCGAACTCTTCTTCTTTAAGCAGCTTTGCAATTTCGGAGGTTGCGGCGACGTTTCCAGCAAATAGCGATGATAGTGACGTAACATCGAGGTCTTTGGTTTGCCCAGAACGGGAAATCTCTTGACCATCTTTGTTAATAACTAATATCGCTATAGCGTTCGAGTCGCGCTGCAAGCGGTCAGAAATGCTCTGAATCTGACGCTGCTCCTCCTCGAACAACATTTCCATGGCGACCGGTTCTCCTGGCTGGGATCTCCCGACCTAAGCCCCTGCTTGGGGGGTGATGGTCAGGCGGAGCCGAAAAGGTAATGGATTCGTTTTATCAGGCTTTAATGATGGTTGCAAGCATTACATATCTCGACGCACTTCTAGTGCCCTGGCAATCGTAACGCCATCGGCATATTCCAGGTCGCCACCGATAGGTAAGCCCGATGCAATCCGCGTCACTTTGAGCCCCAGCGGCTTTAGCGTGCGCGCGACATACATCGCGGTCGCCTCGCCTTCAACGTTGGGGCTTGTCGCCACGATCACTTCCCGCACGTGTGACCCTGCACCAGCGCCAGAAGAGGCCGGATTTAGAGACAAATCACTGGACGTGCCCGGTGGCGCGCTTAGCCGCGACAGGAGCTCGCGCAGTCGCAGATCGTCTGGACCGATGCCCTCAAGCGGCGAGAGCACGCCGTGCAAGACGTGGTAGCGACCGCGAAAGCTCCCGGTCTTTTCGATGGCCAGCAGATCCGGAGGGTAGGCAACCACGCAGACAACCTGCGGATCGCGCGCGGGGTCCTGGCAGATGCTGCACGGGTCCTGCTCGGTCAGGTTCATGCAAACTGAGCAGAGCCGAATGCGCTCTTTGATCTCAATGAGCGCATTCGCCAGATCGCGCGCTTGCTCTGCCGGCGCACGTAGAACGTGAAACGCCAGCCGAGTCGCCGTCTTTTGGCCAATTCCTGGCAGCTTGCTTAGCTCACGGACCAAGCGCTGGATCGGGTCGCCCTGTGTCATCGCGTGTCGCTAACCCCGGCCTACAGCATTCCCGGAGGCAGCCCAAGGCCGACAGCGGTCCTGCGCATCTGATCCTCTTCGAGCGAGCGCGCCTTTTGTAAACCTTGGTTTATCGCGGCAACGATCAGGTCCTGCAGCATCTGCGGATCTTTGGGATCAATGACCTGCGGATCGATGCGCAGGCTCACCAGCTCACGCGTCCCCGAGATAATCGCGGTGACCATGCCGCCACCTGCACTGGCCTCCACGGACTTGCTGCCCAGATCGCTGTGCGAGCGCATGAGCTCCTCACGCATCCGCTGAGCTTGCTGCATCAATGCGCCGACATCAGGCATACCAGGCACGCCACCAAAGGGATTGTTCGGATCAGACATGGAGGTTCACCTCGTCTAGTTTTGGTTCTTGGAAAGATACCTCACCAAAGACCTCGGTGACTATCGCGCGCGCAGGATGTTCGAGAGCTTCTCGACGACGACGTGACAGCTCAGCTTTCCGGGCGCGCTCTTCCTCTTCGAGCAGCGACTTACCTACGGGCTCCTCAGATGGGGCGTTGGTATCGCGGCGCGCATCTACTTCAATCGCACGACCGAGCTCGCTGGCAAACGCGGCACGCAGCTGCGCCAAGCGCTCTTTCGCTGAATCCACTACGAACTGGCTGGTAAAGCCCAGCTCGACGCGGCCTTGAGTCCAGACCAGCGGCCTTCCTTGTGCAAGAAAGCTCAGCGTTCGATCCTTTTCAATAATGGCGGCAACCGTGCGATTAAACTCGGCATCGTCAGCAGCAGCGACGGATGCAGGTACAACCGGTGCAGTCGAAACCACGATGGGCACAATGGCTGGGGACGGCTTATCAACAGCTGCCGCAGCCGTCGCACCCACTGGCGTCGCCATAACAGGAGCGGCCTGCACACGACTGGGCGGCACCGAAACATCTGACGCAGCCGCGACCTCTGCGGGTGACTCTGCCAGCTGCACTCGCGGTGGTTCCACATGCACGGCAGCTTCCAGCTTAGGAACCGCCGCTGAGGCCACGGCAGCTGCGACACCAACTGCAACGCCTGCCCCATGAGCCAAAGTGACCGCTGCAGGCGACCCATTGTGCTGAGCAACAGACGACGAAGAGGGTGCTCCTCGGACATCAGACGAAGGCAGTGGTCCAGACCGCGCCGGGCTTGGGGCACTTGCAATCGCAGCCGTCCGCACCTCTCCCACTCCGAATGACTGGCTGGGAGTACGAGACACCGGCACGTCGTTGCGCGGACCATAGCCACCGCCTCCAGAACCTCCTGCCTTGGCGACCTTTCCGCTGAGACGATCTTCCAAATGTTCGAGTCGGTCGAGCAGTTCACCGACCGGCTGCAGCGGCGCTACCGCGCACAGCTCGACCAGGCCGACCTCTAGGACATAGCGAGTCAGCGCGGCGCGTGCGGCATCATCAGCGACCCGAACCATGCGATCAAACAGCAGTACCGCGCGACCCTGCGCCAGCTGTGCCTGCGCCTGCAGTTCCTCAAGCTCGGCACCGGTCGTCTCTAGAATCGCCGTCGGCTCTTTGACTACCGAAACCACCACCAGATCGCGCATGTGGCCGAGCAGAACCCGCGCCAGTTGCACCAGATCAAAGCCGCGCTGATACGCGGTGTCTACCAGCGCCAGCGCATCCGCTGGCTTGCGCTCCACAATCGCCCGCCCCAGGCTCAGGATTAGCCCTCGGTCAGCAACTCCGAGCACCGACGCGACCTGCAGCTCGGTCAGCTTGCCCGGTGACGAAGCCAGCACCTGATCCAGCAGCGACAGCGAGTCACGCACAGAGCCCGCACCCTCCCGAGCAACCAGCTGCAGCGCACCGCGCTCAAACTCAATGCGTTCCTGGGTTAGAACATCGCTTAAGTGGTCAACTAGGCGCGCGCTGGCAACTAACTTGAAGTCGTAGCGCTGCACTCGCGAGAGGATCGTCTGCGGCAGCTTGTGAGGGTCAGTGGTTGCGAACACAAACACAGCGTGCGGCGGCGGTTCCTCTAATGTCTTGAGCAGCGCATTAAAAGCACTGGTCGAGAGCATGTGAACTTCGTCAAGGATATAGAGCTTCTTTTTGCCTCGTACCGGCGCGTAGCGGATGGCTTCGCGCAGGTCGCGGATGTCCTCGACACGGTTCTGCGAGGCTGCATCAATCTCTTGGACATCCACCGATGTGCCCTGCGTAATCTCGACACAGGCAGGACAGACATTGCACGGCTGCGGGGTGGGCGCATTGTCACAAGACAGCGCCTTGGCCAAGATGCGCGCCGTGGTGGTCTTACCGGTACCGCGACCCCCACAAAAGAGAAACGCATGATGTACACGACCCCGCTCGATTGCGTTTTGCAGCGTGCGCGTTACGTGTTCCTGGCCAATTACTTGTTCAAAGGTTTGGGGACGATATTTCCTAGCCAGGACAAGGTAAGACATGCCCGGATCGAACATCGCGAAGCCTGATCTGGCAAGAGGCTAATTGGCTTTTTTGTATTTGAAGAAGCAGGAGGAAGAACGAAGCAGACAGAGCCGTAAGGCTCAGAGGTGAGAACGTCGTAAGTAGCGTATCTGAAACAAAAAAAGGTGGCTGCGAGCACCCGATCCGTCAACTACCGTTGCTCCATTCCTGGCCTGGCGGAGTTCATCAACTTCCCGTCACTCGCAGCCATAAACTGCATGGCATCAACTACTGCACGAAGGTTTTTTTGAAACGATTGCGGAGAGAGCGGGATTCGAACCCGCGGTGCCTTGCGACACACACGATTTCCAATCGTGCACCTTCGGCCACTCGGTCATCTCTCCCTGTCAAATGAACATATCGGTTGAGAGGGGTGGCATCACTCTTAATTACAACATAAGAGCGCTTGGCGGAGAGAGAGGGATTCGAACCCCCGGTACCCTTGCGGATACACCTGATTTCGAATCAGGCGCAATCGACCAGCTCTGCCATCTCTCCAGGATACTCTTACAATCAGTTACAACAACATCTTATCATTCAATGATAGAGCACTTTCTTTTGCAGCCAGTGCTTTTTCATTTCTTAATGAGGAAAAGAATCGTGTTAATATGGCGCCGCATTCTTCTTTTAAAACGCCTTCACGAACTTCTATACGGTGATTTAGCCGTACATCATCGACTAAGCGATACAGGGTCCGAACTGCACCCGCCTTGGGATTGTAGCAACCAAACACAAGGGCCTTAATTCTGGCATTTACTAGTGCACCTGCGCACATAGGACAGGGCTCTTGGGTAACATACAGAGTGGCATTCGTCAGTCGCCAGCTACCAAGTTTTCGTGCCGCTTGCCTCATAGCAAGAATCTCAGCATGACCAGTTGGGTCGTTACTGACTTCTCGTTGATTGCCGCTCGCGCCTAGCACGACATCATTTACGAGAACAACGGCCCCAACAGGAACTTCGCCAATCATGGCCGCTTGTGCGGCTTCCGATAACGCCAGGCGCATACCAAATATGTCATCCTGGGCTGGGTCCATCAAGCAGCGCGCTTTTGCATCTTCAACTTTTTAGCGGAGCTTTAATACAGCGCTTTCTTCGTGCAAAAGAGGCTGCGTTCTTTTGTGCGGTCAGAAGGATTCGAACCTTCGACCCCCGGCTTCGTAGGCCGATGCTCTATCCAGCTGAGCTATGACCGCTTGATTCACGAGCAAGAGACTTATACAGAAAAGTTTATCTGCGAGTAAACACTTTTTTACTTTCGATTTGCGGAGAGAGCGGGATTCGAACCCGCGGTACCGCTTTTGGCAGTACACTCGCTTAGCAAGCGAGCACCATCGGCCTCTCGGTCATCTCTCCTGGGCTGAAACTGCTGCTACTTCGGCAAGCCTATTGAGGAATGTGGTTTCTGCATTTGCTGCGTCTCATCTTGCAGACCCGGCCTCACAAGTAACGAGGTGGTTGGTTTCTGCGCTTCGAAACAGCTTATCCAGAAGCCTGCATACCCAAGTCATAAGCCTGCATCTTGCTGCCTTACGTCGTTCTCTTTTGTTGTCACACCAGCGGAGGAGGAGGGATTCGAACCCCCGGCGCTTTCGCGCTGCGGTTTTCAAGACCGCTGCCTTCGTCCACTCGGCCACTCCTCCAAGGGAGGCGGATGGCACTTGTAACTTGGCGACAACATGAACGCAAGCGGAAATTTTCTTCCTGCGCTAATAAATTTTGCACGGCGACTGACAACACCCACCAGTACGCCGATCTTGCGCCCGCTAATTCGCCAAACAAACAGATGAAGTGTCGGATGCAGGAGGGTTGTTGCTTAGCCACCAAAGCTTGGCTGCTAGTCGTCTTAGCACTGGTGCTTACCGGGAACGCTGCTCTTGGTAACCAACCGCTACCTTTACTTCGCCTTTAGCCGTCAGATGAAACACTGCGGCTCCGGTGTCGTCTGTCCTTAGGATCTCGGCCCCCAGCTTGTGATAACGGGCAGTAACCTCAGCATGGGGAAAGTGGTAGCGATTCTGATATCCCAGCGAGCACACTACCCACTGCGGATGCACAGCTGCCAGCAGCGCTTCGGTGCTACTTGTTCGGCTGCAGTGATGAGGCGCTTTCAAGATATCCGCGACCAGCCGATTGGTATCATTCGGCATCTGATCATTCTGCTCAGGCCCGCGCTGAAGCAGCAAACTGTGCTCCCCTCGCTGCTCGAGGTCACCTGGCAGCAAGATGGTTCGCCCGCCAAACTGCACGCGCAGCACAATTGAGTTGTCATTGGCTTGCCAATCGGAGCGAGTGCCCAAAACACAGTGGTCAGTAGAATCGCTTTCGCATGGCGCGATCGGCTCGATCTGCACCTGATTCCACCAGAGCGAATGAGGTAAGCGCAGCGGAATCTGCCGACGCAGCACCGCCGCCACGAAGTCCTGCCAGCCGTCAGCTCCATCTTGGTGTAGGCGAGGTGAGCTGCCACTGGCGCTCGGACCCGAGCTGGCCTCCGCGCCAGCGATCGGCATAGCCCACACCTCGCCTATCGAAAAATCATCCACCAGGTGCTTCATGCCGCCGAAGTGATCGGGGTGAGGGTGCGATGCAACCAAGATGTCGATGTGACGATAGCCGCGACGACGAAGATATGGCCCAACGACCTGCGCCCCCAGATCGTAGCCACCAGCTCGCATACCCGCATCAATCACGATGACACCGCCACCAGGAAGCTCCAGCACCGTAGCGTCGCCCTGGCCTACATCTAAAAATGTAGCGGTCAGCTCGGCCTGTGGCCAGGTGGTCAAGACCAGATATCCGAACATCACCACTGCGCACAACCAGCGACCCCCCCGAGCAATCACTCCCGCCGAGAGACAGCCCAGCAATCCCACACTCCAGAGCACGAGCATCCACCCGTCTGGTGCGCGCACCCACAGAGAGCCACCAATCCGAGTAAGGGCTGTTGCCAACCACAGCATCAGCACAGCAGCCCCGTCTGCGATCGACATCAGGAGTGCGCCAGCCTGAGGCCATACAGCGGAAAAGAGCACGCCAAGCCAGCCCACCGGCAGTATCACTAGCTCGCCGATCGGCACCACAAGCAGATTCCCCAGAAGCCCAGTGACCTGGATCTGCG
>JAGNNG010000474.1 GCA_017990795.1 Deltaproteobacteria bacterium | reverse complement strand
GCTGACAACCTTGAGAACATCGCCTGCGACAAGGGCGACTGGACTCCGTTTTAGGCTTTAGGTGTAGAGCCTAGCGTCGCCAGCGCGGCAAGCATGCGCGCTGGTGGCGCGACGCGGGCAAAGGTCGTCGGATCGACGAAGACATGCGCGGTCTGGGCCACGGCCACGGGCTCGCCGCTGTCGCGGTTGATGCGAAAGCCTAGCGTTACCACGCTGCCGTGCTGCACGGCGGCCACCAGCTGCACCAGGATGGCATCACCAAAGCGCAGCGGCTTGAGGTAGTCGGCCTCGGCGTGGACCAGCGGCGCGGCCCACGACTTGTCGCTCAGGGCTTTGTGTAGCGGGCACTGGTGCTGACTTAGAAACTGCACGTAGGCGTCGTGGCAGTAGGCCAGCACCTGCGGATAAAAGACGATGCCGAACGCGTCGACATCTTGGAAGCGCACGCTCATCGGCAGCGTAAAGCCGACGCGGGCGTCCAGTAGCTGCTCACGCGTAAAGCGGTGGGCGGCCATCTTAGCGCTCCCGATGGATGGCGGCCTCAGCGACGGTAACTAGCGCTGCTTTGGCGGCACTTGTGGGCAGTGGTGCCAGGGCCTTAAGCGCGCTTTCAATGTGCCGCTGAGCGTAGGCGCGGCAGGCCTCAATGCTACCGGATGCGACAAGCGCGGCGTGGACTTGGTGGCGCAGCGCCTCGGGCGGGAGCTGTCCTTCCGGATGACTGGCCAGCTCGGACAGGACCTGCTGCAGCGCGGGCTGGTGCTGCAGCGCCAGGATCAGCGGCAGCGTCATCTTGCCTTCGCGCAGGTCGGCATACAGCGCTTTTCCCGTCGAGCTGGGCGCGCCCGCAACATCCAGCACGTCATCGATGATCTGAAACGCGATGCCCAGGTGAAAGCCGTAGCGCGACAGTGCCTCGGCACCTGCTGCATCGACGCCGCCCGCGCAGCCGCCCGCATACATCGCCCAGCGAAACAGCGACGCGGTCTTGCCTTCGATGATCTGCTCGTACTCGTCTTGGCTGGTCAGGATGCGGCCCCGGTTGGTCAGCTGCAGAGACTCAGCAAAGATCATCTCCTCGATGGTGGCCAAGAGGCGCTGCAGCACATCGGGCAGGCCGGTCTGCGACACGCGGCGGATGGCATCGACGATCAGCCAGTCGCCCGCAAAGATCGATGCGGCATTGCCAAACACCACCCGCGCCGTCGGTAGTCCGCGTCGCGTCTCGCCCAGATCGACCACGTCGTCGTGTAGCAGGGTGGCGCTGTGGACCAGCTCTACCGCCACTGCGAGCAGTCGCGCCGCGTCGGTAAGTCCCGCGCCCGCGCGCGCCGCCAGCATCACGCAGGTGGGTCGCAGCCGCTTGCCTCCCAGGTCGAGCAGGTGCTGGGCGGCGCTTCCGACCAGACCCGAGCGCTTCTGCAGCGCATCAAAGTCACTAGCAAAGACCGCGAGGTCGGTGGCGATCAGCTCCTGCATGGCCAGCAGACGGGTCTGGAGGTCGGCTTGGCCGTTCTGCTCACACGACTTGGCCAGGTGCTCCAGCACGGGAAGGTCAGTACGGGCCGATGGGGCGAGGGTCATTGTTTGGATTCCTGCGACGGTAAAGGCAGACTCATAAAGGTAATTTCTGGCCAGCAATCTCGTAGAAGTCGCTGCATTTGTAAACGACTAACCATACGAGCGCAGCCAGGGCGGGCCGCTGCGCTGGGGCTGCCACTAGTTTTTACTGAGCGCAATGCCAGTCGCCCATAACACGCCAAACAGCAGCAGCAGCTGGGCGGTACGCTTTAGAAGTGGGTTGTGCGCGGCTCCGACGCAGCTGCGTAGCGCGCGATTTAGCTGCAGGGACATCGGCATCGTCAGCAGCGGCAGCAGCGCCCACAGCTGCAGTCGCCCCAGAGCCACTAGCAGCGCTGGCACCAGATAGGCCAGCAGCGACAGCACGTGGTACTCCAAAAGGACGGCGGGCTTGCCCCAGCGGACGGCCAGCGTGCGCTTGCCAGCGCGCCGATCGGTATCGACATCGCGCACGTTATTGACCACCAGTACAGCTGTGGCCAGCGCGCCAAGTGGCACCGCGCACAGCACCGCCAGGCTCGAGACGCCGCCGCTTTGTACAAAGACCGTGCCGCAGACCGCGACCAGGCCCAGAAACAAGAACACGAACACATCGCCCAGGCCGTTGTAGCCCAGCGGATAAGGCCCGCCGGTGTAGGCAATGCCCGAGGCGATGGACAAGACCCCGATCACGATCACCAGAGGACTTGCCGCCCACGCTAGATAGCCGCCGCACAGGGTCGCCAGGGCAAAGCACAGCCACATGCCGGTGCGTACCTGTCGAGGCGATAGCAGGCCTGACTGCGTGACGCGGACGGGGCCCAGCCGCTCAGCGGTGTCGGCGCCTTTTTCAAAGTCGAAGACATCGTTGGCTAGGTTGGTGCCGGTCAGGATCAGCACCGCGCCCAAAAGTGCCGCCAGCGCGGTATCGGCGCGAAAGCGCTGCTGCTGCCACGCCACCGCCGAGCCCACCAGCACCGGAGCGACGGCAATCCCCAGAGTGGCGGGCCGACTGGCGAGCAGCCAAGCCGCAAATGACGAAGGTGCAGGAAGTTGATTTTGCATACGCAGGGCTCTCTTCTAACACCGGCAACGTCTGTTCAGATGTCGCTGGTGCGGCTTTGTGTCAGGGGGAAGCTATCTAGGCTTGCGGTGCGGACTGTGCAGCGCCTAAAGCGGGCGAAACTGCCGTCGCTGTCGCAGCGGGGCCAGGTGGT
>JAGNNG010000473.1 GCA_017990795.1 Deltaproteobacteria bacterium | reverse complement strand
AGCTGGGCGACTCCACCGGCTGCGGCAAGGGGCTAGAGCGGGCCATGACCTGCGCGATATTCTTCGACGGAGGCGCTGGATACGACGCCTTGGGAAAGCTCAAGTCGCACGTAGGTTGGGCGCTGCCAGATCAGGTGCGAGATGCGGCGCTCGTGCAGATCCATAAGTAGCTGGCGCAGCGCGTCTTGGGCTGCCGCCGGATCGGTCGAAAACACCGCCGCTGGCAGTCGGATGAGGTCGGCCCAGGTGCCGCTATTTAGGTAGCGCCCGCCGCCGCTTAGCTTTTGGTCGCGTGCCAAGTGGGTGTGGCCCATGACGATGTAGCGAAAGCCGCCGCTTGCCAGCTCGTCGGCGGCTTTGAAGTAGGGGCTGTCGGGCTCGTCGCGGTGTAGCTCGAACAGGTCGGGCTCGGCGAAGGCGCGGATGGCTGAGGACAAGGCGGCCAGACGACTCTCTAGCGCGGCGCTACTGCTGGAGAAAAACAGCTTGGCCAAGCCCAGGCGTCCGGACCAGCTACTGGCCAGAGCCGGGGCCGAGATGTCGCCACCGCTGCGCAGCACCGGGCCGACTTCTGGCGGCTGTAGCTGCTGCAGAAACAGGGCGGCTTGCTGGGGACCCAGCGCTTGCGTCAGTACGGTCTGCAGATCGGCTTCGCTGCTGACTTCGGCGGGCGTGGGGGCTGCGGCGCGTGCGGTCAGGTTGCCTGCGCGGGCTGCCATGTCGCCGCCTCGGATCGGTGCCGAGTGTGCTGCCGCCGCGCTGATGTCGCCTGAGCGCATGGGCATCGCTGGTGAGGCATAGCGCACCCGCGCCGCCGACAGCGCCAGCGAAGACAGCCGCGCCACATGCTTGCGTGCGCCCGGCTCTAGCGCCAGCAGCAGCGGCACAGCGGCGGTGGACTCTGGCTTTAGCAGGTCGATGAACGGATAGTCCTGCTTGAGCGGGTTCATGATCTCGGCGACGAGCTGGCTGCCGGGCGGAACCGGTACGCGCCGATCTTCCGACACCGCTTGGCCGCGCGACTGCAGCGAGCAGACCCGCCGCAGCGCATCTTGATCGACGACATTAAAAGGGTCGTAGCGGTTGCCGTGCTCGATGAGTGCATCGCCGATTGGGTAGGCTTCCCCGTCGTGGAAAAAGCGCAGCGAGGTGGATTGTGGGATGCCCAGCGCGTCGGCGAGGGCGCGGCGAACGGCGGGAAAGGCCAGCTCGATGTCGTGGTTGCCCAGCAGCAAGGTCAGGGTGTGTCCAGCGCGCACCAGCGCCGACAGAGCTGTAAAGACCTGCTTATTGCGCTCGATGACGCGCTGTAGCAGGTGGCACGCGATCTGGGCGTCGTGCTTTAGCGGCGACCACGGCGAGCCGTTCCAGCCTTCGCCGGGCGTTTCCTCGGCCAGAAAGTCGATGAAGTCGCCGTTTATGCACAGCTCGATGCGTGGTGCATCTGGGCGGCAGGGCAGGGCGGCCAAGCTGCTAATAAACGACGCCAGCGCGTCCACTTGGGTGCAGATGCGAAAGCCGCGCGAGTCTCCCGGCTGCGTCGGTGGCGCGCCCCCTAAGTGCAGGTCCGAGATGACATAAACAAGGTGGCTGGGCTGCGTCATGTGTAGGTCCTGTAAGCAGGTCGCCTGCGCTGCTGCGGCGACTATATCGGCTGGCGGGCGCGGCAGGTCACTACAGCGTGCGACCTGACCATCATCCTGGACGTCATCGTGGATTGATGCGAATTAGCTTACAAAAATCGTGATGCGTATTTACCCAGCCAGATCGCTACGATGGCGGTCTATCATGGTTGCAATCTGAGTCGGCAGGCATGGGAGGAGGGGACTTTTCGCCACGGCTGCCGATAAGTCTCTAGGTTCGATTTAAACGATGGAGAATTCGCAATGGCCATGACAGGTCAGCGCCGGGATGTGTTTAGCGCTTACTACTTTGTGGTCGAGATCGAAGGCGACCGCTTCGCTACGTTCCGCTCTGCCGGAGGACTCAAGTCCGAGGCGGAAGTGGTGCCGATGCAGCAAGGCGGGGTCAATGCGCTAGAGCATCGCCTGATCGGTCGCACCAAGTTTCCCAACATTGTGCTGAAGCAGGGCTTTTCGGGGTCAAAGATGTGGGACAAGCGTACTCGTTACGCGACCGACGATCTGACCCCCATTAGGCGCTTTAACGGCACCATCATCCAGATGGGCCCCGGCAACAAGGAGGTCCACCGCTGGCAGTTTACCAAGGGCTGGATCTGCAAGTGGGACGGGCCCGAGTTTGACGCCACCAAGAACGAGATCTCTTTGGAGGCGATCGAGATCGCTCACGAAGGGCTGACTCTGGTGGGGGCCGGTGGTGGTGGTGGTGGTCTGGCGGGTGCCAAGGCTGCTGGCGCTGCTGCTGCGGCTGCTGCTGCCAAGGGTGGCGCTGCTGCTGCGGGTAAGACTGCTGGGGCTGCCGCCAAGGCTGCTGCCGGTGGGGCCGCTGGAGCCGCCGGTGCCGCTGCTGGAGCCGCCGGTGCTGCTGGAGCCGCCGGTGCTGCTAGCAAGAGCGCTGCCGAAGCTGCCAAGAGTGCCGCTGAAGCTGCCAAGGCTGGCAAAGATGCCAAGGCCAACACGCCGCTTGGCAACTTGATCAGCACGGCAACCAAAGTGGCCAAGGGCGAGACGGTAGACATCCCGCTTGGCGCACCAGGCAAGGCTGGGGTCGTGACGCCACACCTGAGTGTCAGCAAGAAGGGTGTGGATGCGTCTGCCGACGCCAACATCAAGCAGAAGGTCGGCGGGGTAAACGTCG
>JAGNNG010000472.1 GCA_017990795.1 Deltaproteobacteria bacterium | reverse complement strand
CGTCGGCTACTTCCGCCTGGCCACTTTTCACGGCTACTTGGAGCTAAGCGTGCTCTCGCTGTGGTGGGTAGCCGGTCACAGGCCGTGCGGTCTGCGCCCAACGCCGCAGCCACGCCGTGCCGCACTCTCGTCACCACCACCGCAAGCCCCCAAAGCCCCATGCTGACCTTTTCCGAGCTGACCTATACCCAGCACTGGCTGGTGGCGTTTGTCTTTACGCAAGCCGTCGAGGTGCCCATTTACACGCTGGCCCTAACGCGTCTGGGCGGGCAACTGCGCACACCCAAGACTGAGGCCGGGCCGCCGCTACCGCTACCGCTGCGACTGTTTGTGGCCTTTGCGGCCAGCCTGGTTACGCATCCGGTGGTGTGGTTTGTGTGGCCGCGCCTGGTGCCCGATTACCTCACGATGGTGGTCGGTGCCGAGGCCTTTGCGGTGCTGACCGAGGCGCTGCTGCTGCACCTGTGCGGGCTGCGGTGGGCGCTGCCGGTGTCCCTGTTGGCCAACGGAGCCAGCTTGGGGATTGGGCTTGCCTCCCGAAGCCTGTTTGGTTTGCCGTAACATGTCGCAAACGAAAGTGGGGCGGCGGCACATCGCTTCCTCGGTTTCTCTCGGCACTGGACTGAAGGAATAGATCATGACTTACGACCTAAAGATCACGGGTGGCTTGCTGGTAGACGGTAGCGGCGGCGAGCCGGTGCCCGGCGCAGTGGGCATCAAAGATGGCCTCATCGTCGCGGTGGGCGAGTGCTCGGGCCTGGCCAGCCGCAGCATCGACGCGGAGGGCGCTCTTATCACGCCGGGGTTTACCGACCTGCACAGTCACTACGACGGGCAAGTGTCGTGGGATGCGCAGCTGGCCCCGTCCTGTTTTCACGGCATCACGACCACCGTGCTGGGCAACTGCGGCGTCGGCTTTGCGCCGGTGCGCAAGGAAGATCACCAGCGCCTAATTGATCTAATGGAAGGCGTCGAGGACATCCCCGGCACCGCGCTGGCCGAGGGCCTCACCTTCGACTGGGAGAGCTTTCCCGACTACATGACTGCGGTCGACAAGTTCCCGCACGCCATCGACTTTGTGACCCAGGTGACGCACGACGCGCTGCGGGTCTATGTCATGGGCGAGCGCGGCCTGCTTGGAGAGCCAGCCAACGACGACGACATCGCGCAGATGCGGACGCTCTTGGGGCAGTCGCTGGATGCGGGCGCAGCGGGCTTTTCGACCGGGCGCACCGACAATCATCGCAGCAAAGCGGGCCATGCCACCCCGGCGGCAGAAGCCAGTCATGCCGAGCTGCGCGGCATTGCGGCGGCGCTGCGCGGACGCTCGCATGGCGTGGTGCAGGCGGTCTCAGACTTCGATATGGCGCAGGGACCGCACCGCTTTGAGCCCGAGTTCGACGTGCTGCAAGAGCTGGCCGCCGCCGCAGGTCGCCCGCTGTCGCTGTCGCTGATGCAGCGAGACATGGCTCCGCAGCAGTGGCAGCAGATCCTGCGCCGCGCCGAGGCCGCGCAGACCTTGGGCATCGACATCCGCGTGCAGGTGGCGCCGCGACCCATCGGTGTGCTGCTGGGGCTGGATGCGACGTTCCATCCGTTCATGGGCTTTCCCAGCTACAAGGCCGTCGCGCACCTGCCGCTGGCCGAGCGCGTCGCCGCGATGTCGGTGCCGACCTTTAAGGCGCAGCTTTTGACCGAGCAGTCAGAGAAAGTCGCCGGGGACGGCAGCGCGATTCCACCGCTGGCCGACACGCTGCTGGCACGCCTGGACTTTCTGTCGATGCGGCTGTTCCGCATGACCCAGACCCCAGACTACGAGCCGAGCATCGAGTCCTCGCTGTGTGCCGAAGCGCAGCGCCGAGGGGTCTCGCCGCTGGAAGCGGTCTACGACGCGCTGCTGGAACACCAAGGCGCGCAGCTTCTGTACTTCCCGATCTTTAACTACACCGAGTTCAGCCTGGATAACGTCCACACCATGCTGACGCATCCGCTGTCGCTGCCAGGCCTGGGGGACGGCGGCGCGCACGTCGGCACCATCTGCGATGCGAGCATCCCGACGTTCTTCCTGATGCACTGGGCCCGCGACCGCCAGCGAGGCCGCATCCCGGTGCAGCAGGTCATAAAGAAGCTGGCCTTTGATACCGCGCGCTACATCGGCCTGACCGATCGAGGGCTTTTGGCCCCCGGTCAGCGCGCCGACATCAACGTCATCGACTTGGCTGGGCTGCGGCTGTCACGGCCTCGACTGGTGCGCGACCTACCGGCGGGCGGCAAGCGCTTCTTACAAGATGCGCACGGCTACAAGGCGACGCTGGTCAAAGGCCAGCTGATCACGCAGGACGGTCAGCTGACGGGCGCGCTACCAGGCCGCCTAGCAAGGATTCGCTAGTAGTCGTCGCTCATGGGCGCTTCGATGAAGCGGCGGCAGGAAGGACAAGTAAACACGGGCCCGTAGTCGCCCATGCCTTTTTTTAGCTTGTCCTTCTTGCAAAACGGACACGTCAGGTTGCTAGTCCGTCCCGCCGCAATCAGGTCCATGGTCTGTCGCAGGTCGCTCTGTCCGCCGTGGTCGCTCATCGCTGGTCTCCCCCCGTTGGCATCTGGTCGCAGTCCGCCGCATCTGCTGCCCGCAGCGTCTTTACTAGCTGCAGCGCGGGCGGCACCGGCATGACCTTAAACTCGGGCCGCTTGGTGCCTTGCAGCGCGGTGTAACGAACAAAGTATACGCCCGCAGCCGGAGTCGACACCGTGGTCAAAAGCGGTGCCACTTTGCGCATGCG